>DATDST010000019.1:0-7870 GCA_036517815.1 Minisyncoccota bacterium
TGAAATCGCCAATAATCATCAGGGCGATGTGGCGCACGGGCTTCGTATCATTGATGAAATTGCAAAACTCACCAAGGAGTTTGGCATACGGGGAGCCATTAAATTCCAGTTTCGGGACCTCGATAGTTTCATTCATCCGTCGCACAAAAAAAACACCGACAACAAACATATTCCGCGCTTTCTGTCGACAAAACTTGCTGAAGAGCAGTTTCATCGTCTGATAGTTGCCGCTCGCGAGCGGGGCCTCCTCATTATGGCTACGCCGTTTGATGAAAAATCGGTCGGTATGGCGGAACGGCTCAATGTCGATATCCTCAAGGTGGCAAGCTGTTCCGCGCTTGATTGGCCGCTTCTTGAGCGGATTGTCGAGGCCAACCGGCCCATCGTGTGTTCCACCGCCGGCGTTTCTGTTTCCGATGTCGATCGCATCGTCAGTTTTTTTCAGCATCGAGGAGCTCAATTTTCTATTTTGCACTGCGTCGCGTTGTATCCGACTCCTGCTGAAAAAATGAATCTTATCCGGATCGTGCACTTTATACGGCGCTATCCGACAGTCACCATAGGCTATTCAACCCACGAAAATCCGGAAAGCACCAGCGGAGTCCGTATCGCCTATGCGCAAGGAGCACGTATTTTTGAAAAACATGTGGGCATCCCGACCGGTGCCTACAAAGTAAATGCTTATTCAGCGACTCCGGAGCAGGTGCGCGCATGGCTTTCGGCATGGCAGGAAACCAGACTGATGATAGGCACCGATTCGGGGACGGCAGGCTCCGAAGAAGCGAAGGCATTGCGAGAATTGATGCGCGGTGTCTATGCGAAGCGTCCATTACGAAAAGGCATGGCTATCGGTAAAGGCGATGTGTACTTTGCGATGCCGTCTCAGGAAGGCCAGCTGGTCTCCGGTGAGTGGAAAGAGGGAATGATTGCTGACCGCGCGTATAAACCTCATGAATCCGTAAGTGAGGCGATTGTTTCTTCGTATCATATTCCGAAAAATGAAGTCATAGCCCGCTATGCGCGTGTTATCAAAGGGCTGCTTAGCGAGGCAGGCATTGCCGTGGGTTCCGCACCTGATGTTGAGCTTTCGCACCATTACGGCCTGGATAGATTTTTGGAATTCGGAACCACCATCATCAACTGCATAAACCGGGAATACTGTAAAAAAATTCTTGTGCAAATTCCTGAACAGTATCACCCTGCGCATTACCACAAAAAAAAGGAAGAAGCGTTTCAAATTCTTTCCGGAGAACTTATTGTTGAACTTGAAGGGAAAAGAAAAGTGTTATACCCGGGTGACGTACTCGTCATTCCGCGCGGCACATGGCACAGCTTCTGGAGCGATACGGGGGTAATTTTTGAAGAAATATCAACGACTCACTTCAATGATGATTCTTTCTATGCCGATAAGGCGGTCAATCGGATGCCTCGAGAAGGACGGAAAACAGAACTCACGAACTGGGGGAGGCATCAATTTGATGAAGAAAAAGCGTAACGCATGCGAATTACTGCAATCATTCCTGCGCGTGGCGGTTCCAAGGGTGTCCCCCATAAAAATGTAAAGCTTCTTAACGGGAAACCGCTTATCGTGTGGACTATTGAAGCGGCTCTCAGCGCCCCCGAAATAGAGTCTGTTATCGTCAACACTGATGACGAGGAAATAGCTAAAGTTTCCAAAGAAGCGGGAGCGGATATCTACATGCGCCCGGCAGAGTTTGCCCAAGATCTTTCAACCGATTTGGAAGTATTTACCGACCACCTCACGAAACTCAAAGAACAAAACAAGCTCCCTAATCTTGTTATTGATTTGCGTGCCACCGCTCCACTCCGAGGTTCCGCTCGCATCCGTGAGGGTATTGCGCTCATGACAAAACTAGGGGATTCGGTTGACTCTGTGCGCGCGGTCGCGCCTGCGGGGAAGCATCCCTTTAAGATGTGGAATTTTGACGGGACTCTCCTCACGCCGTTCCTTTCGGAAGACATCACTCACATGAAAGAGCCCTATAATGCACCGCGTCAGATTCTCCCGTCGGTGTTTCAGAATAATGGCGCCATGAATGCTTTTTGGCCTGATACCGTTCTTGAGAAAGGTTCAATGACCGGCGAGCGTATTGCGGGCTTTGTGATGGAAGATTGGGAATCGATCAATATTGATACGCCGGTGGATTTTCTTATCGCCGAGAGTATAATGCGCGAGCGATTAAAAAATTCGTAACTCATATATGCAGAGGAGGGTAAAAATAATTGGTGCGGGTTCAATTGGCAATCACTTGGCGCAGGCTTCTCGGCGCATGGGTTGGAGTGTTACCGTCGTCGACACCAATCCGGCCGCTTTGGAGCGCATGCGCACAGATATTTACCCAACGCGCTATGGCAAGTGGGATTCTGAGATTGAGCTCATAGAGGTAAAAAATCAGCCTCGCGGAAAATTCGACATCATCATGATCGGCACTCCGCCGTCCTCGCACATTCCGCTCGCAATCGAAGCATTGAAAGAAAAGCCGCTTCTTTTGCAGATTGAAAAGCCTTTGTGTCCTCCGTATGAACCCAAACTCGCTGCTTTTTTGAAGGCAGTGAAGAAGTCCCGCACAAAAGTTGTCATCGGGTATGATCACGCTATTTCCAAGGCGGCTGGAAGAATCAGCGAACTTTTAAAAAAGAAAATAATAGGGGAACCGGTAACGCTTGACGTAGAGTTTCGGGAACATTGGCAGGGAATTTTTAAAGCGCATCCGTGGCTTTCGGGACCAAAAGATTCGTATCTTGGCTATTGGAAAAAGGGAGGCGGGGCTTCTGGAGAACATTCGCACGCGCTTCACTTATGGCAGTATTTTGCGCAGGCGATGGGCATCGGGGAATGGAAGCACGTTTCTTCCGTACTTAAAGTAGAAAAAAAAGGAGGGACAGAATATGACTCCATTGCGTCATTTCTGTTAGAAACCGGTACAGGGTTTGTCGGCAGAGCGATACAGGATGTTGTCACCAGACCTACCAGAAAGTATGTCCGCATCCAGGGCGCACTCGGGTACATTGAATGGCTGTTGGGCGGCGCCCCGGGCGGTGATCTGATTCGTTATGAAAGCAATGGCGAAACGAAAGAGGAGGTTTTTGAGAAAAAAAGACCGGACGATTTTTACCAGGAAGTTCTCCATATGGAAGATATTTTGTCCGGAAAAATTAAAGAGAAAAATTCACCATTATCGCTTGCAAGCGGGGTTTCCGTCATGAGAGTGCTTGAGGCCGCCTGGAAGGGTAGGAATCGATTCCAAAAGATTTCTCGTTAAGTTTTTTCGCACACAAGCATGCCAAAAGCAGTTTCTGCTTCAGGCTTTTTCCATAATGATATAAAATCCTGTCGCATGCCTTCCGCCGGTTGCAGAGAGGTATGCATACAGTACAACCGTAGGGATAAAAAAGAGTCCATAGAGCTTTGCCACGGAAAGCGCGCGGATGATGCGATTTCGTAAAGATGTTTTCTTTGGTAAGTGCAGAGTATTGTTCGCAGGTCTGCTCGCGATGTTTTCTTTTTTCTTTAATTTTTTGGATAAACCAAAACTTAACCATCCGCGGGTCCATTCAGGGAAGCGCATAAGGAGTCTTGAAAAATAATCGGGCGCCGCGGGCATGTGGTGCATATGAAGAATCCTAAAACCTCGTGTTTCAAAGAAAGTTCGTATCGCTTTGTCACTCCAGCGGGTGAGGTGCTCCGGTGGATGGTCACCACTGAAAAAGCCGCCCCAGCGTCCCCGCCACGGGGTGCTGACGACGAGAAGTCCATCCGACTTCATGAGACTTAGAATCTTCGGGATGGCGTCGAAGCCGTCCAAGTGCTCCAGAATCTCAAACATGGTGACAACGTCAAACTTCCGGTCCGGGAATGACGTTACGAAATCTTCCACTGAAAGCGCATGCACATCAGAAAGTCCATAATAGGTTTGTGCGGTTTTGACAGCGTCACGGTCAAAATCGCATCCGGCGACCGTGTAGCCAATTTTCTCGGCTTCTGCGATGAACCTTCCGGAACCCATGCCAAGATCCACGAGCGACCCTCCCTGCTTTTGCTTATCATGCAAGAAGCGCTCTTGGGTAGGCAACATCGACATTGAGAGAGGATTTTCGTTCCGCGATACCGATTCTTTATTATCTACTTCGTAGAATTCGCTTCCTGGGTTTTTGAACGGCCACCAGAATTGGAGGTCACACGCGGTGCACTCGTAGAGCGTGTATATGTCATGAGTCTCGCGGATAAAGATTGTGGATGCGCCGCAGGCAACGCAGGCATTCGGCTTTTCCGGAATTGCCATGATTTATTTCGGCACTGCAGTTACGTACAAAGTCGTGTAGTTTCTTCCGCCGGTCGCCCAGATATATACGTATAAAAGTACCGCCGGTATGAAGAAAAGCACGTACAGTTTTATGAAAGAAATGGCACGGAGTACCCGCATGACCGGATGAACGCGGCGCGGTCCCGGTGCAGTTCTCGGCGCAGCCGGTTCTTTCTGGACCAGTTTTTCGACCCGCTTGAGGGTAGAGAAACTCAAGATCCCTTTTGTCCAGTCGTTGAAGTATGAGATGAGCAAACGCAGGGGGATGGGGAGCCTTTTAATCGAGACAACTTTGAATCCGTATTTCCCAAGGAATATTTCGATGGCCTCTCGGCTCCAACGGGTCAAATGAATCGGCGGTCCCTCGTGCGCTAGGAGCGGTTTCCAACAATCCCGATTTGGCACGGTGACGGCAAAGTACCCACCCGGTTTCAAGGCTTGCCGTATGTACGGGAAAAAGCTATATCCGTCTACATGTTCCAAAACCTCGAACATCGTGATGATATCAAATTTCCGATCGGGGAATGTTTTGAAAAATGTTTCCAGATCCAGATCATAGACATCCTCAAGTTTGAAAACTGTTTTTGCCGCTTGAATCGCGTCTTTTTCAAAATCGGTCCCCGTCACCTGGTACCCTTTCTCCTTTGCTGCGGACAGGAACCGTCCGGTACCCATACCCAAATCAAGGAGCGTGGTTTTCGGTCGGACTTTCTTTTTCAAGAACAAAATTTGCGAATGATACAGGGATTTCGTCTGCGGATGAAAGTTGCGGTCTCGGTATCGGCCGTTTTGCTCGTACGATTCGTGGCCGGGGTTTTTGAACGGCCACCAGAATTGCAGCGTGCATGCCGCGCATTCATACAGGGTGTATCCCCATTTTTCTTCTCTCTTCGTAAGTGTATTCGCGTTGCAGTGCACGCAGGCGGTTGGCATAGAAGTTTGCATCATTTACACATTAGACGCTCGAAATAAAAACTGATTGCATCCTTTGTAGTTCGTGGTCTGGATATTTTCAAGCGTAAAGCCGCGCTTTTTGAAAAATGAAAAAATCTCTGCGGGAGATGCGTATTCATAGGGGTATCCGCCAAGCCAGTCGATAAGGTCCGTCTTCCATGACATGCCGCGCTTCGCGCGGTACTCGCGCATAACACGGAACGGATTTTTCAGGTGGAGCAGAAGAAGCGAGAAGTGCATGCTGATGTAGAGCCATTCCATAAAAAATTGCACTGGTCTGGGAGATACATTGTATGTGTGCTTTACCTTCTTCCACCACGATGAACCAAACGTACCCTCGACTTTATTATAGATAGCGACCCAGACGAGCCCGCCGGGTTTTGCGAGACCGCACAAATTTTCAAGCGCTTGCCACATGTCGCCCGTGTGGTGCAGAACGCCCCACGAGTACACGATGTCGAATGCCCCGAGCCCTTTCATAAATCCCTGGTCCAGGAGCGACCCGTGCATCACCTGCCAGCGAGCAGTGTACGCGCTTTTGTTTCGCACCGCGTTGGTGCATGCCACCGAATCCTTGTCATAGTCAAAGCTCACGACGCGTTCTGCGCCGAGCGTAAGAGCCGCGAGCGAATGAAGACCGCTCCCTGAACCCGCATCCACGAACGTTTTACCCCGCACATCGGCCCCGAGGAATCGCTCGAGAAATTCCGCGCTTGTTTGTGCGGCCTTCGTAACGTCTGTCTGCGCGATATACGCGCGCCAATTTTTACCGAAATGGAAAGCCATAATTTATTTTGAGAACGCGATGATGCTTTTGGCTATTCGTTCGCCGGCCTTGCCGTCTATGGTACCGAGGAATTTCTGTGCAAGCGCTTTTCTGTCTGCGGAGCCGTGGGCAGGGTTTGCGACCGTTGCGATGATACGCGATTTGAAATCCTTCAAAGTATACGACACCTGTACACCGCCGGTTGCTACCGCGTTTTCCACGAATTCATACTCAAAGATGCGCGCAGTTGCGGCATCGTCTGGGTGTGGACTTGCGGAGCCGGAGAGCGCAGTGAAGATATGCGGGCGGTCAAGAACTGCGGCGTCCAGGACGAGGGATGAAAAGGTAGAGAGTGAGATGTCGCTATAATAGACCAAATGCGACGGATATTCTTGGTGTGGCAACTCGTCCGCGCTTTGAATGATGAAATTCGGATATCGTTTCTGTAATGCCAGGAACGGGTCGCTGGGAGCGAGTTTCCAACCGAGCCGTGCGACAAGTTGCGTATCTTTGGGTAATTCTCCGCCTTCTATCATCTCCAGTATCAATTGTGCCGTGTCGTGTTCATGCGGATTCCAATAGGGCGTGCCTATAAAATAGGTAATGAGGCGTTTCGAAGGGTCGCCGCCGATGCGGCGGAAAAATTCTTCTCTGGGGATGGTGGGGAACTCGCGCGCATACCAATCGTACCGTTGGCACCCTGTCACATGAGTTTTTTCTCTTGGGAATGGAAAATTAGAAAGAAACTCTTCTTTCATCATCTCGCTCCACAGATAAATGTGTGCAGGTCGCGGCACCGCCCAGAGGCGGTTCTCTATGTAGCTCCATGGAAAGTCGACAACGTGCGCGGGAATTCCATACCTGCGGGCAAGTGCAAGCCAGATAATGTCGTCCGGTTCCGTCATGGTGCCCATAATGAGTCCGTGCGGGTGGCGTGCTTCAATAATCCGGACGCCTTCCGGAAAATGAAAGAAGTATTCCTCAGTTTTGTTCATGAGCCACGCAAGAAGCGGGCGCACGGGATACAAGACTATGCGCAGTAGCGTGAGTCCCCTGTCTGTCCGGGGGAGCGCATATACCGGGTGTCGCGCTATGACGCTTTTTTCTATCAGTCGGGATTTAACAAATACCGGTTTGTCGATGGTTAAGAGCAGTTCTCGCGCACGTGCTACTCTACGCACGAAACGAAGCGGGATTTTCGGTAACTGTTCATGGAGCGCGTTCGGAAACTCTGCCCGAAACGTCGCGTCGTTCGCGAACGGAGAGACAATGAGTATCTTCGCCCCCGGCTCGTTCTCAAGATGCCTCCGTATACCGGTTCTCAGTATCGCGTTTACGCGGAACGCCGAAGGAATGACGAAGAGGTATGTTTTCATGAATGTATTGAAGAGTAGACATCCAATATCGTTTTCAGCTTGGCCATCGGGGTATTTTAACGTATATTGTTCCAAAAAGCCCATTACTCTAGCTATGTTTTACGCTCCCCAAATCTATGCTCCGAAAAGCCTTGTATCGGAAACCTTTATTCTGATTCTAGGGTTTGGAAAGAAGGGTTTTTGGATAGAGCGCCTGACGTAAGAATTAGAAATTAGAACCCACCATGCCAAAGACGCTTCTTTTTTCATTTAGTTCAGCTGACTGCTTTAAAAATTTCTACGCGTTGCCGGGATCTCTTTTAGAACAGCTTGCATCTCCGCTCTCAAGCGGGAAGATTCGCGTGGTGTTTGTAATCCAAGAGCACCGGAAAGGAGAAATTGAGGGGCTTCTCAAGTACCGCGACAAGACCCCGAACGTCTTCATTGAGTCGGTTTTTGTAAAACAGCGC
>DATDST010000020.1:0-16114 GCA_036517815.1 Minisyncoccota bacterium
AGCGAGAATCCGAGCAAGCGAGGGAGGCGTGTCAGCGACACGCTGACTGAGCGCGCGAAGGTTCGGAGTAGGATTTTGGCGGCTGTAGTAGCGAAATGAATAGTGGCTTGTTGTCATGGTTATTTTTGAGATAGGTTCTAAATCTATGCAAGAAGAACAACGTCGCCATCCATCGCGGCAAGTTCTTTGGCGCGAACCGTGAACTTGTCCGTGGCTTTCAGCCCCGTCTCGCCTTCCGCTTTGAGAAACGCAGCGATGCCTTTCTCACCTGCCTGCGTGCTCCGCGCAGACAGGTCACCGACCGCATAGGGAATGATGACGTTCGGCTCTAGAGACGTTGCAAGCTCGTGCGCGCCTTTTGCGTCAAGCGCCCCTTCGCCCACCGGCACGAGAACAATGCCTATCCCATCCAGCTCTTCCCTGATATCGGCAGGAATCTTTGAAGAAGACGTGGCCCCCAAGATGAGAACTCGTATGCCGTCCATATCTATTGTATACATGGTGTTGCCGACATCTGAAATAACATCCCCGTAGGATGCGGGACTTGCATATCCTGCGATATTCACATCTCCGACCTCGTAGGCGCCGGGACCTGAAATAACAAAAGGCGCTTTCTCTCCATGCGTCGCAGTTTCCACGCCATTCCAATCTTCATGCGGCAAAGAAACCAGAACGATGCCCGAGCCGAACTTTGATATTTTGTGCGTGCTCCGTGCCGACGGGGGATTTACCGCAACCGTCACCGGTCCCGCCGAAAGTTTGAAGCAGAAACCGCCCGCTTTTTGTATGACCATACGGCTAGGAGTATATCACGCGGCCATTTTGCATTCACCAAAAACATGCTAGTATATTTTTTGTAAAGCCCTTTGGGGCTTTTTAATGTCACTTTGGGGCCGGTTAACCTCCCATTTAGGGATACCACCCCGATTACTGATATATGGATCCTACAGAAACAAAAACGCCTTCGGTCATGGACGCACTCCTTGCGGAGAGCCAGACACCCCCCGGAACCGGTGACACGGTAGAAGGGCCGGTAATCGCTATCGGTTCCGGAAAAATCTACATAAATCTCCCGCCGTTCGGAACGGGCATCATCTATGGACGCGAGTATCTTGCGGCACGCGATGTGCTCCGCAAAGTGGCGCTCGGCGATACGGTTTCCGCAAAAATCGTCGGGGGTTCGCATAAAGAGGGGTACATAGAATTGTCTCTCAAGGAGGCGCGCCAGGCGATGATCTGGTCGGACGCCGAAAGAGCGATCGCGGGCGGAACTGTCTTTGAGATACCGGTCAAAGACGCCAACAAAGGCGGTCTCATACTTGCATGGCAGAGTATCCAGGGCTTTCTCCCTGCGTCCCAATTGAAGCCCGAGCACTATCCGAGGGTCGCAAACGGCGAAAAACAGCTCATCTTGGACGAACTCAAAAAGCTCATCGGCCAGAATCTTTCGGTTTCCATCATCACGGCCGATCCGCGAGAAGGTAAACTCATCTTCTCGGAACGCGGATCAAGTAAAGATAATAGAGAGTCCTTGGTTGACCAGTACGCCGTCGGCGATGTGGTTGAAGGCACGGTAACCGGCGTGGTTGACTTCGGCATCTTCGTGAAAGTGGAAGAAGGTCTTGAGGGTTTGGTGCACATCTCGGAAATAGACTGGGGATTGGTGGAAGATCCGCGCCTCTTTGCGAAAGTGAATGACACGACCAAGGTAAAAGTCATAGATATCAAGGATGGAAAGATTTCCCTTTCCATCAAACAACTCTCCGAGGATCCATGGATAGCGGCTGGGGCAAAATACACGAAAGATGACACGGTGAACGCCGCGGTCATCAAATACAATAAGTATGGCGCGCTCGCATCCATAGAAGAAGGAGTGGCAGGCTTGGTGCATGTTTCGGAATTTGAATCCGAAACGGCGCTCCGCGAAGCACTCCAGCTCGGCAAGACCTATCCGTTCACGATTACGCTCTTTGAGCCGAAAGAACATCGCATGACTTTGTCATTTGCCAAGGGCAAATGACCGCAGATTTACGCGGATAGAAACATCACGCGGATAGACGCAGATGAACACACAGATTATGGACATCGGATGTCCATAATACGGACTCACGCGGAAAAACTACCTTAAGGCGTCGCCTTAAGGTGTTTGAACAGCACCGTTCCAGATATGGAGCGGAATTTGATTGAATGGAGATCGCTCCTGAATCGCTTTACCAAGAGGCGCATCTGTAACAACGGCAATGAGAACGCTACGTCGAGCGTTATCGTCCAACGAATCAAAAAGAGACATGACTTGATTCTGCACAGTTGCATTCTCGCTGTATACGTTTTCCCATCGGTGCGGTGGAATCTGGCGAAGAGCATGACGCGCTGTCTGTCCAAAATGCCCATGGATGCCTTGAATCATTTGAACTAAAATGCGTCATGGTCTTGAGGAGCAAGTGAACCACACAGAGATAATACCCGTTCCCGCCACGCGGAAGAATCTTTGCCCGTCTAATCTGTGCAATCTCCGGAGATTGCACAGATACACTAAAAAAACGCTATAGCATTTTTTTAGTGTATGTTGTGTACGTTATCCGCGATTCAATTGTTTCAATTGAATTTGTTCATCGCCATCTGATGGCCTTCGGTCACGATGACCGCGAGCGCTTCATCAATGTTCTTAAAAAGTTTTTTGAGAATGGCCATTTCCGCGGGAGTGAATTTTGAAAGAAGGAATTTGAGTATGCGCTCCTCGCCTGTCGGCTTTTTCGCGACACCTTTTGAAGTCTTGGACCCGCCTGCGCGTGACACGCGGGCAGGAGATACGCCGATCCTCACGCGGACGAAATCTTTTGTCTTGAGGGCTTTGATGACTGATTCGACGCCGCGGTGGCCGCCGGAAGAGCGACCGTACGAAATTTTTATCGAACCCAAGGGCAAATCAAGGTCGTCGTGGAGAACGACAAGATTCCCCGCTCCTTTTTTGTTCTTTATGAAATGCGCCGCGGCGTGCCCCGACTTGTTCATAAACGTGTCTGGCAGGACCAAAGTCGTTTTTGCGCCTGAAATAGCTCCCTGCGAAATCTGCATCTTCGGTTTCAGGTCTTCTTTCCACAAAGAAAAGCCGGAAATATCGTGAAAATGCGAAACAACCATCCTGCCGGTGTTATGCCGCGTGTTTTCGTATTCGTTTCCGGGATTCCCGAGACCAAGAATGTAGTGCATATGTAAAGTGTATAAAGTATTGAGTATAAAGTATAGAGGAAAAACTTGTAATCTTTCTGCGACTGTCTGCCACTAGTCCCCGCCTGCGTCTGAACTTCGGACGGGCAGGTGCGTGAGTCGGCGATTGCCGTTTCGGCAATAGAACATGATTTTGCTATTGCGCGCAACATGCGCACGGCATACAATGCAATGTATGAATCAAAGAGTGCGTAGCTGGCTTGATGAAATCGTCACCTTCGCGCTCATCGCTCTCATTATCGTCGTCCCCATCCGCTGGTTTGTAGCGCAGCCGTTCATTGTGCGCGGAGGGTCCATGGAACCAACGTTCGAAAATGGCGAATACCTTATCGTAGACCAGTTGACCTACCGCTTTTCACAGCCCGAGCGCGGCGATGTCATCATCATGCGCTACCCCAAAGACCCATCCACCTTCTTCATTAAACGCATCATTGGCATGCCCGGTGAGACGGTGGAATTCATAGGAGATCGCGTGCTTATCCAGCGCGGCGTGGATATGGAACCGCTGACTTTGGATGAATCGTTCCTTGAGCCAAAGCGCGTACGCAAGGAATACGGAACCTACGCCGTGGGCCCCGACGAGTATTTTGTGATGGGCGACAACCGCATCGAGAGTTCCGACTCGCGTTCATGGGGACCCCTGCCTAGAAAAGACGTGGTGGGACGCACACTCCTCCGCCTCTTCCCTCCGACGCGGATTGCGCTGTTCCCCGGTAAGATTTCTTTGCCGCAATAAGTACATGTCAAATGTGATACCAATATACGAATGCATGCGAATGTTACGAATGAAGTCCAGATCATCGTCTTTATTCGTATCATTCGTTATAATTCGTAAAATATTCGTATCATGAGATCTCTCGAACGATCACACGGGCATGAATCATTGAACGCATCCATCGAGCGTGTCGCGCACGCATACGGATTCAGCGCGCCGCCGATCGTCATCCCCAAGAAAACAATCCGAGAGGCAAAAACAAATGACGCAAAAACCGCGGCATCATTTGCGCTCCTCAAGGCAACAGCCGGTGCGACACAACCAACGCATGTGTGGGGTACGGCCTCGGGACCGAAACGCTCGACTATACTCTCCTTCGCCATCGTCGCCACACGCCAGACCATCGGAAACGCGCTCGTGGTCAAAGCCGTGCAGGCGATTGCGGGTCTTGTGGGCTTACGGGACACGAGTGTCCTTGTCTCATCCGTCGGAGATCAGGAATCGCGCCGACGCTTCGCCCGAGAGTTGAGCACGTTCTTCAAAAAACAAAACTCCGCTCTTGCGGAGGAAGTGCGCGAGACGGCTCTCCGCGATGCCGAGCGCGGATACCACGAAATGATTGAGCGCAATGATCCTCTCTTGGAGCGCGCGCCAAAAACAATTGACTACCTCTCTGAAAACTCACGGAAAATGATGCTTGAGGCGCTGTCTCTGTTTGAGGCGGTCGGCATTCCGTATGCTTTGGAACCGCGGCTTCTAGGGATTCCGAATACGCACACGGAGCTGCTGTTTGCAATCGAGGGCACCGACAGGGACGGCTCTCGCACTCGCGTAGCCACAGGAGGCAGGTTTGACGACTATATGAAACGCGAAGCTCACGGAGATACCGCAGTCTCCATGAGCATAGAGATACGCGATGATGTTGAACCCAGAGTTTCTATTGATGCAATTCCCTCCTGCTATGTGGTGCATGTGGGTGGGATTGCGAAATTGCGCGCGTTCGGTGCACTCGAGATGCTGTGGAAAGCAAATCTTCTGGTGGGAGAAGCGCTTCTTTCGGAAACCTTGCGCGAGCAGATAGACCGCGCGAAAGCGTCCAAAACGAAATACATCGCCATCATCGGCCAGCGCGAAGCCTTGGACGACACCGTCATCATAAGAAATACCGCGAACCAGCTTCAGACCGTCATACCGCTTGAGAAACTTGCCTCACACGTAGCGCGGAGATAAACACAAAATCCGAAGCACCCGCCTGCGCCGAGGCTTCGGCGGGCAGGCGAAATACGAAACCTTTCGGATTTAGAATTTTAATATTGTTTCGGATTTCGGATTTTGTGCTTCGTGCTTGCGCTATTCAAACAATTATGTTTGAATAGCGCACATGGCAGTTAATGTATCCGTAGCAAAACACGGCACCGAAAATTCAATGGCGCTCATCCGTCGTTTTTCAAAGCGCGTGCAGGGAGCCGGCATTGTGCGCCGCGTCAAAGGAGACCGCTACCACGCCCGTTCGCAATCAAAAAACCGCCGCAGAACCTCGGCCTTGAGACGGGTGAAAAAACGAGAAAAGACCGCCGAGCTTGAGCGTTTGGGCTTGATTGAACCGCGTCTTCCGCGCGGCATGAGACCTCGATAACGATGGCTCTCCTGATGTTCAAAACACCGCGTACGGTATCCCGTGCGCTTTTTTCTCGCATACATAAAAAAGTGCTGGGTGGAAAGTACACGCTTGCAGTTGTGTTCGTATCCCCCAAAGAGATACAAACACTGAATAGACGCTACCGCAAAAAGAACAAACCGACCGACATCCTCTCGTTCGCGGCAGATACAACATCCGGCGAGCTGTATCTTTCCATGCCCGAAGTGAAATCGCACGCCGCCATGTTTGGTATGAAACCTCATGAATACCTCCCGTACCTTGTTATCCACGGCATGCTCCATTTGAAAGGTGCCGCGCATGGCCGTACAATGGATAGGCTAGAAGTGCGATATTGTCGGGCGCTCCGAGTTCCTCACCCAAAAATTGCGTAGGGGATTCGGACGTTTGTCCTAATTCTCATAATGGCTTCACGAATCGCGGTTGGCATAGACGTAGGGACGCATCAAGTGCGCGTGGTTATCGCTCGTGAAGAGAAAAACCGCCCCTCGACATTCCCCAAGATAATCGGCACAGGATACGCCGAATCCAAGGGTCTTCGCCACGGCTACATCATAAATGATGCGGATGTTGCGCGTTCGGTGAGAATAGCAGCCGCGCAGGCCGAGGAGTTGGCCGGGGTCAAGATAAAAAACGCGTTCCTTTCCATAGGCGGTATCGGGCTTGATGAAATCCACGGCAAAGGGGACACGGTTATTGCGCGAGCGGATGCAGAGGTAACAAGCCTTGATATAGAAAAAGCTATTGATGCATCGCGCTCCAATACCGCAGGACGCCTGGTAAATAGAAAAATCCTTCACACCATTCCCCTCTCATTTTTCATAGACGGCGTGGAAGTGTGGGGACGGCCGCAAGGAATGAAAGGCACCAAGCTTTCCGTGGAAACGCTCTTCATCACCTGTTTGGAACAGCATGTGGATACTCTGGTGGAAGCGGTTGAGCGCGCGAACATCGCCATTTCTGACGTGATGGCGTCGCCTTTGGCCGGCTCCATTGTCACTCTCTCGAACGCCGAAAAGAAAGCGGGCTGCGTACTGGCAAACATCGGCGCCGAAACCGTCTCCATCGTAATCTTCGACAACGGCTTACCGGTGTCCGTAAAAGTATTCAAGATAGGGTCCTTGGACATTACGAAAGACATCGCGCTCGGGCTCCGTGTTTCCTTGGAGGAGGCGGAACAGTTGAAACTCGGCGCGGTAATGGGCGCGTCGTACTCAAAAAAGAAATATGACGACATCCTCGCGGCGCGCCTGACCGATATCTTTGAACTGATTGACGGGCATCTGAAAAAACTCGGAAAAGACCAACTGCTTCCGGCCGGTATCATTTTATCCGGCGGCGGCTCCGGCATCGGCTCCATAAAGGAAATTGCGGAATCGTCCCTAAAGCTTCATTCCAAAATCGCGTCCATGAATATCCCCGTAGACGGCAAGATGAAAGACTCCAGCTGGGCGGTTGCCTATGGCCTTACCATCTGGGGTTTGACCGGCGACAATTTCACCGCCCCCGCCGCACGCGAAGCCTTGGGAGACATCGGAAAATCTTTAGGTAGTTTTTTCAGGCAGTTCTTGCCTTGATTGAGCAGTATTCTTGATCCCCTCTCTGCTGATTTTCAATATATTTTTTGCCTCCGCGGATAAAATAGTACCAAGAAGAATACTAATCCGCTCTTCCCTAGGAGAAGATTCTTTTTTGACTTGATTGTAAAGAGTGAGGACTGCCTTCTCTAATTGATACAGTCCTTTTCCTTTCGTATGGGGAAGAACCTTCGACGTATAAGCAAATATTCTGTTACGTTTTATTCCAAGACTCTGTTCGATTTCTTGCAATCTGCTCTCGGTTATAGAATCTGTAGGATTCAAAAGTCCATACCATTTACGAGTTTTTTCTCTGTTCTGCTTTGCAATTGATAATACAAGCTCGCTATGATGTTTGTGACGCGACGTAGTGATTGAAATTCTGGTTGTAGTAAAACCTCGCGAATGAAATAGTTGTGCAATTTCATTATCGGAAAATCCTTCTAGAGAAAAAATAACCACCTGGAGACGTCTACTAGTATTCCATGGCGCATGTGACTGTGGCACCTTTTTAAATATATCTTCCGCTGTAATACCATATCGTATTGCAATAAGCGCGTACAGAATGTCAGTATCTGTTCTTTGCAGAAGAAGAAACTCCTCCGGAGGTAACTGCCCAATGGGTGGTCTGGACGGAAATTCGCATACTGGCCCTCTTACTTTTAGGGTGAGTGGAGTGATACTTTCAAACATTACCAAAAAGATAAAACAAAAATACTAAAATGTCAAACATTGCCATCTTCGTACGTTCAACTATTATGGATAGGCTACTATAAACTATTGAGCCTATGCCACAAGTACACTCTGAAATGGAATCAGCCGCACGCATAAGAGTCGTCGGCATCGGCGGCTCGGGCAAAAATGCCATCAACCACATGGTAAACGCGCGCGTACGCGGCGTTGACTTCATGGTCATCAACACGGATGCGCAGGACCTCCAGCAATCCGGTGCGCGAATGAAAATCCACATCGGAAAGAATCTGACGCGCGGGCTCGGCGCTGGCATGAATCCGGCCGTCGGCAAACGCGCGGCAGAAGAGACACAATCCGAAATCCAAGACGCGCTTCGCGGCTCGGACATGGTCTTCATCGCGGGAGGCATGGGAGGCGGAACCTGTACCGGTGCGGCGCCAATTGTCGCAAAAATCGCAAAAGATTCCGGAGCCCTCACCGTTGCCGTCGTCACGAAACCGTTTTCTTTTGAAGGACAACAGAGAATGCGCCTTGCGGAACAGGGTTTGGACGAACTCCGAAAAGAAGTAGATGCGCTTATCGTCATCCCGAACGATCGCCTCTTGGCGATAGTTGACCAGACCACGACGGTCAAAAGCGCTTTTGCGCTCTGCGACGAGATTCTGCGCCAGGCCGTTGAAGGCGTGTCGGATTTGATTACGACCCCCGGCAACATCAACCTGGACTTCGCGGATATCAAGGCAATCATGGAGGACGCGGGTTCGGCTCTTATGGGTGTCGGACTTGCGGCGGGCGACAAGCGCGCCGAGGAAGCGGCCCGCCTTGCCATCAACTCCCCTCTTTTGGACATTTCCATAAACGGCGCAAAGGGTGTGCTTCTCTCTATTGCTGGCGGAGAGGATTTGGGACTTCTTGAAGTACAGGCCGCGGCACAGATTGTTACCGAATCCATTGATAAGAATGCGAAGGTTATTTTCGGCACATCCAAGGACGACCGCCTGAAGAAAGGCGAAGTTCGGGTCACTGTCATTGCAACGGGTTTTGCGGAAGACGCAGCAAGTGGGCGCGGCCAGCCCCTTTTCCAGCTTGGAGCAAAGAAAGATAAGAAAGAAAAGGAAGACGAATCCGCAGGAAAAATCTATAACACTGCCATTCCTACCCCCCTGCGGGATGAAGAAACGGTTGCCCCAGTAAGACGCCAACAGGAAGAGCCAACACCAAAACCTATGGAGGAAGATGACGACTGGAGCGCGGTTCCCGCGTTTCTCCGCCGCTCGAAAAAAAATTGATATGGCCGGTGGAAACGGGAAATTGGAAGGTCGTTTTCACGTTGTTCCCGGAGGCCGTGGGAACGATAGACGTGGAAGTGGTAGCCGTGGGGGTGGCGATGGAGAAAATCACGATATCCCTCCTATTCAGAACGAAAGTCGTATTCTTTTTGTCCGCAATGTAAGCAGAGACGCAAAACGCCTGGGGCAATGGCTCAAGGAAGGTTCTCCAAGTAAGAAAGCAGTGAAAGTGAGCGCCATACTGGCGCTCGTGGCAGGTGCAACATTTGCAGTAACAGCAAGAGGCGCTTTTATTTATGAATATACCACCAATCACGAATTCAGAGATAAAGCGGTGAGAGCCATCTATCCTGATTTCCATTCATCAGAACAAAAGTAGGTAAAGCCGGCATTGTCCGGCTTTTTTGTAGACGTATACTGTCAAGGTGGTTCATCCTTCCAAAACCGCTCCGCTTCAGCGGGATCTCGCCGAAGCGGCACAGAAAATACGAAAAAAGAAAAGCATCGTATGGCCCACCCTTGAGGTCTCGATGCTTCTAATGCAATTGGGAGCTCTTGTTGCTGTCAACCATGAGGTACAGAAAACACGGAGTGCGATAAAATCAGAAGTCGCTGACTTCCATGACTCTTTCAACAATGAGATGAAAAAAATGGAAGAGGCGGTACAGGGGCTCGACCGCACAGTAACTAACTACATAGGCGATATGCAAATGTCGATTAATGAGGCGGCCGGGAAGCCCCGCGAGAATCCCAGTGCGGCCGTACAGCGAATCTATGAAGAATACCGAAGCGCCCATCCGCTCAACGAGGAGACCAAAAACTCCCGCTGATTTTGTTTTTCGCGCTCTTCACTATAAACTGTACCCATACACTGACTTCATGTACGACTTGGCAATCATCGGAGGAGGACCGGCGGGAGCGGCGGCGGGAGTCTATGCGGCTCGTAAACTTTTAAAGACCGTTCTTATCACTGAATCGTTTGGCGGTCAATCTATCGTTTCTTTTGGCATTCAGAACTGGATAGGAGTGCCGGAGATTACCGGCGAAGAACTCGCAAAAGCGCTTGAAAACCACGTGCGTGCGTACGCAGGCGAAACGGTTGATATACAAAAAGGACAGCGGGTCGCACGCGTCACCCAAGCCGCGGGCGGTTTTCAGGTCACCACAGAGCGCGGCAAGACGTTTGACGCAAAAACGGTTTTGGTTGCGACAGGCGGAGAGCGGAAGAAGCTTTCTGCAAAAGGCGCGGAAGAATTCGACCAGAAAGGCATCAGCTACTGTGCATCCTGCGACGGCCCCCTTTTCGGCGATATGGATGTTGCGGTCATCGGCGGCGGGAATGCGGGTTTTGAGACCGCCGCACAGCTTCTCGCCTACTCTAAAAGCGTCACCTTGCTTCAACACTCAAACATCTTTTCCGCCGATCCGGTCACGGTTAAAAAGGTTCTTGCGCATCCCAATATGCGCGCAATCATGAATGCAAATACCATTGAAGTCATGGGGGAAAAGTTTGTCGCGGGGCTCGCCTACAAGGACAAAGAAACCGGAGAGGAAAAAATCCTCCCTGTTGCGGCCATTTTCGTTGAAATCGGCATGAAACCCTCAACAAATTTTGTGGATGGATTGGTGGAACTGGATCAGTACAAGAGAGTTGTCGTTAACCGCGACAATCAGCGGACATCCCGCGAGGGCATCTGGGCCGCAGGCGATTGCACGAACAGTTTGTACCATCAGAACAATATCGCGGCGGGAGAAGCTGTGACGGCAATTGAAGATATATATGTCTACCTCAAAACGTAATTAATGGAAGTCTGACTTCGATACATATGGCGCGAGTACTGGTTTCGGGATCCTTGGCGTATGACCGGATAATGAATTTTCCGGGGATTTTTTCGGAACACATTATTCCGGAGAAGGCGCACGAACTGAATGTCAGCTTTCAGGTGGACAACCTGAAAGAGTCATACGGCGGAACGGCCGGAAATATCGCCTACAACCTCGCGCTCCTGGGAGAGAAGCCCGCAATCGTCGCGAGGGCAGGAAATGACTTCGCTCCCTACCGGAAATGGCTGGCCGAGCACGGCATTGATATCGCACGCATCGAAGAGGACGCGGAGGACCGGACGGCGTTTGCAAGCATTATGACCGACCAGAAAGACAACCAGATAACGGCCTTTTATATGGGCGCGATGCGGATGCCGACCAAACTCGTTCTGGAGCCGCTTGCGGGAGATATGGCGATACTCGGGGCCGGCAATATCGAGGACATGCGCGCGCTTCCTGCTCTCTTTCGTTCTTCCCGAATCCCCTTCATCTTTGACCCGGGCCAGGGCTTAACCGCGCTCTCGGGGGAAGACCTGAAAAACGGCATTGAGGGCTCTCAGGCGCTCATTTCAAACGACTACGAACTCGCGCTCATAATGAAAAAAACGGGCTGGAACGAGGAAGAAATTCTCACACATACGGATATGCTGGTAACGACATTCGGCGCGGAAGGGTCCCAAGCAAAAACGAAGGAAAAAACCCTGCGAGTTCCCGCGGCAAAACCGAAAAACACCAATGACCCCACCGGCGCGGGCGATGCGTACCGTGCCGGATTCATCCACGGGCTCCTAAAGGGACTACCACTCGAGCAAATTTTGAAACTTGCGGGCCTCGTTGCATGTTATACAGTAGAAACCTACGGCACGCAGACTCACTCTTTCACTGTAGAGGAGCTCAAGGCGCGCTACAAAGAAAATTTCAACGAGGAAATAGAGCTATGAATTCGGATATTAAAGACAAGAGCCTCGCGCCGGAAGGCAAGCGACGCATAGAGTGGGCCGAGCGCGACATGCCAGTTTTAGCCCAAGTGCGCGCGGAGTTTGAAAAAAACCAGCCCTTCGCGGGCATGAATTTTTCCGCGTGCCTCCATGTAACTGCGGAAACCGCAAACTTGATGCGAACTCTCAAAGCGGGAGGCGCGAACGTAGTGTTGGTCGCCTCCAACCCCCTTTCTACGCAGGACGATGCCGCGGCCTCTTTGGTGGAGGATTACGGCATTGCCGTTTTCGCCATCCGCGGAGAAGACAAAGAAACTTTTTTTAAGCACATAGAAGCCGCAGTAGCGCACAAACCCGTCATCACGATGGACGACGGCGCGGACCTCATCACGACTATCCACCAGAAGCACCCGGAAATGGTTTCTTCAATTATGGGAAGCATGGAGGAGACGACGACGGGCGTCATACGCCTTCGCGCCATGGCGAAGGACGGCGCACTCAAGATACCCGTGGTTGCGGTGAACGACGCCAAAACCAAAAATCTTTTTGACAACCGCTACGGCACAGGTCAGTCTACGCTCGATGGCATCATTCGTGCCACAGACATTTTGATAGCAGGGAAAGCGGTCGTGGTGGCCGGCTACGGCTGGTGCGGCAAGGGTTTTGCTATGCGGGCGCGCGGCATGGGAGGCAGGGTCATCGTGACCGAAGTGGACTCCATAAAGGCATTGGAGGCGGTTATGGACGGCTTTGAAGTCATGCCGATGGCGGAAGCCGCGAAGGTGGGCGGGGTGTTTTGCACCGTAACGGGCGACATAAACGTCATTCGCGACGAGCATTTCCGCGTAATGAAAGACGGCGCGATTCTCTGCAATTCAGGACATTTTGATGTGGAGATAAACCTTCCGGCGCTGGAGAAAATGTCCGAAAAACCGCCCGTGGAAGTCCGCAGAAATGTGCAGGAATATTCAGTGGGCGGGAAGCGCATCCGCGTGATAGCCCAGGGCCGCCTCGTAAACCTCGCCGCCGCCGAAGGCCATCCGGCGAGCGTTATGGACATGAGCTTTGCAACGCAGGCACTCGCCGCCGCATGGGTCGTGGCCCAAAAAGGCACACTCACGCCGCAGGTCTATGAGATAGACCCCGAGATAGAAAAGCGCGTGGCTGATTTGAAGCTTGCCTCAATGGGTATCACTATAGATATGCTTACCCCTGAGCAGAAAAAATATTTGGAAAGCTGGCAACACGGAACTTGAGTAGGTGTAGAGAATGAAAAAACTCCCCGCCCCAGAGGGGCGGGGTATTTTTCGGATACCCACGCGGGCTATACTGCAGGAAATTACATGTCAAGGTGACACCTTGACATTAATTAAAGGGAAGAATGCAGAGTAAAAATCCATAACATTCTCTCATTCGTACGAATGAGAGAATGTTATGGAGAAAAGTATTCGCGGACTTTTTGGATGTCAGAAGCGATGGCAACTTTGAGGGTTTCGTCGTCCGTAAATACTCCCGCTTCGCGAATTTTTTTATGCAGTTCTATCGTTATTTCCTTGCCGTATAAGTCCCCCAAAAAATCAAAGAGGTACGCTTCAAGGATTTTCCGCTCTTGGTTTGCAAATATCGCCGCCAGATGCGTTTTTCCCTCCGCGCTCACCTTACCTGCGTAAACCCCCGAAAGGTCTTCTGAAAACGAAATATTGACGGTCGGGAATCCGAGCGCCGTTCCGCGCCTCATTCCTTTTTGTACAATGCCAAAGAAGCGATTCACAAAAACCAATAGTTAATGATGCCGTAAAGAAGAACGAGCGTTACCAGAATAGTAGTTACGAATATACCGATTTGGTTTGCCTCTTTCCATGCTCGATAAGAACTATAGAGCCAGAAGATCTCTGAAATCAGATTCGCAATAAGCCCATATTCCGGCATCTTAAGACCAGTCAATAGAAAGCCGAGCATCGTGAATCCTACGAGTCCAACTTGCATCAGAATGTTGAAGAACTGTGGACTCATGAGAAGTATTTTTTGACAGTATAACGTAGTAGCCCGAAGCTAAAGGCCGAAATTACAGAACCTAGCAAAACTTGCATTAATTAGTATTTATGTTAAAATATATACCATGCCGGAAGGATCAAATTTGGAAGCCGCTCCAGACGTTGTTCGGGCAGGGCGAGCATCCATGAGAGGCAATAACCTTCACTGTAAGGTGATTGTGCCTATAGGGGGAGTAAAAAAAGTATTGGCATTCGAGTGGACAGGCAGAGAAGAAGACTTAATAGAACGAGTGGATGGTGGTGAGCGTTTACATAAGAGATTTCTCGATCCAGCTCGAAAAGCAGCGCGGGAGGCATTCAAAAAAGGGCCAGATGCAGCACCTCCCTTGTTAAAGCTTGCAGATATTTCCTACGAAGAATTGGGGCTCGAAGAAGGTGTGGCCCATGTAAAAAAGGTTCCAGAAATTGTGAAGGTTATCAGAGATAAATTTAACAATTTTGCGGGAAGAGAAGATTTGAAATACATTCTGGATAATCCCGATTCTCCAGAGGCTGAAGCATTTAAAAACCCTGGCGGTATGGAATGTTACTTATTTATTGGAGCTGGGAAACAACTGCCGGTTGCTTTGTACTACCTTGCCGATATGGGCTTTCAAACCGAAGAATTACGAGACTATGATTTTTGGACAAAAGATATGAAGGTGGTCTTAATTGATAAGTCTCTTCCTGAATAATAATCGTTATGAACGAAGCAAGAAAACTTGAATCATGGCCTACGCAAGCCGAGTCGCTCAAGCGGATTGGCGAAATTGTCACTGTAGTTAATGTCGATACGGGAGAAGAAATCTTGACTGGCAAAGTGGTTGGATACACTGATCTTTTAGGCTCTGGGGGCATCTTGCAACCTGATCCCGAGAGAGGGTTTGATCATGTAACAGCTGCTATTCGTTTTCCTCAGAACCCGACGCAATATGCAAGAGAAATGGCAAGATACAGGTTTCGAATAAATTAATCTCCACTATTCACTCATGGCCACAATTCAAAGCTTTGTCGTCGCTTTGTGGTCAGGAGTCACTAAGTTTTTTCTTGTTACGCCCACAAGAAAAAACTAAGTGCTCACGTTCCTCCTATGGCCTGCCTGTGGCATCGGCCATTCTGTTTGTAAGACCAGAATAAACACAAAGCAGTTTGTGTTTATTCCCTGCCTCGCCTGCCGCTTTGCGGCATGACTCCGGCCTCACAAATTGCCCGCAGGCAAAGCAGTTTGCCTGCTTTTCGCTTCTTTATGGTCACGAGTTACTAAGTCTTTTGTTTCGTCGTGCTCACAAAAGCCTAAGTACTCTCGACCCCCGCTCGCGGTTTTTCTAAGAGAAAAACATCGCTCCGCGCTCACAAACTGCACAATGCATTGCATTGTGAATTTCAGTTTGTGACCTCGGCGGGAGTCGAACCCGCGTTCTTTGCTTGAAAAGCAAACGTCCTAACCGTTAGACGACGAGGCCATACTCTAGAAAAACTAGAGGCTGGAAACTAGATGCTA
This sequence comes from Minisyncoccota bacterium, assembly GCA_036517815.1. Lineage (GTDB taxonomy): Bacteria > Patescibacteriota > Minisyncoccia > Phycocordibacterales > Phycocordibacteraceae > Phycocordibacter. The sequence continues at coordinate 15,456 of DATDST010000020.1, forward strand.
GAAAAACAAAAAGCCCAGCAACCAAGAATATAGCATTTCGGCTCTAAAATGCTAGAATCGCCACACAAGGGAGGCGTCGCATAGTTGGTCTAGTGCGCCGGTTTCGAAAACCGGTATGCCGCAAGGCATCGAGCGTTCGAATCGCTCCGCCTCCGCCTTCGCTCCGCCGAAGCTCGCAAGAGTGGAGGCGAGCTTCGCCAGAGCTACGGCGAGACAAAGCCCGCTTTATACGTATCCCATGTGGTATGTGTATATTCTCAAATGCAGGGATGGATATTACCACGGATGTACTGACGATTTAAAAGAAAGAATAGTACACCATGCGAAAAGATACGTCCCAGCAACAAAAGAACGCCGACCGCTAGAGTTATTTTCTTATATTGCCTTTAGAGAAAAAATACAAAGCATTTGCGTTTGAGAAATATCTGAAGTCAGGTTCTGGGCGCGCATTTCTCAAACGCCATTTATAATTTAAACAGTGAGATTCTCCCACCTCTGTGTTGGCAATAATAGAAATGTCGAGTTAAAGGCAAAAATTGGTGTCTGATTTCAGGATACTATGGCTCTATTAAGAGCTAATCCTTTGAAAAAACTCATGCGTGCCAAAAAAACGGGCGTTGTTGCCCCCATTGCTCGTCACGAAACACGAAGAAACACGG
>DATDST010000021.1:0-2539 GCA_036517815.1 Minisyncoccota bacterium
GATAGTCTTGGTGTATGGGTCGTTGAGGTAGCCGAGCGGCGCGGTGCTTGGATAAATACCCATTCGCGCCTTTTGCCGGAGGCCTCGCGTCACATTCACGCTCAAATCGCGGATGTACTGATTGGCCATACCAAACTCCACGGACATGAGAAGTACGTTGTCATGCGGAAAATACGCTTTGTCGTGTGTGATGATTTTTTTAACAGTGCCTTGTTGCAAAAGCCAACTGATACGCCCGCTATCCACTGGATTGCGGGAGAGGCGGTCTATTTTCCAACACACGATGCCTTGCGCTTCTCCGAGCTCAATACGCCGTACCATGTCCTCAAACACCGGACGCCCCGGCATCTTCGCACTTCGCTTTTCAATAAATTCTTCCGCAATCTCCAACCCGTCGCGTTTGGCGAGCATGCGCAATTCAGCCAACTGCGCTTCGATGGAGAGGACTTGCTTGTCCTCGACATCGGTACTCTTGCGAGCGTAGAGAAAGTAGCGCATGGGTATATTATAGTTGGTTCATGGCTAAACCGATAATAAACCCAGAGGCGTACAAAGCCGAAAATGGGCCTATTGCCCTATTGGCAGGACCTGGAACGGGGAAAACGTGGCAGTTGGCAAAGCGCATTCAGTATCTGACGCAGGAAAAGTCTGTAAGCGCTGATGCAATAACTGTTATTACGTTTACTGCAGAGGCCGCTCGGAGTATGCGGCACAAAATCGAGGAGGAGGGCAAGGACGAATATGTTGAGCCAGACAAGCGACCAAAACGCATTTCAACAATTCATAGTTTTGGCTACTCGATACTGAAAAATCATGCAGACCTCGTGGGATTGCAGTCAGACTTCTCCGTTGCTGAAAATCAGCTTCTAAGAAACTTGATAATGCGCGATGCGGCTTTATCAATTGGTCTTGATGTAGAAGCGGCGACAAAAGTGATGAAAGAAAGGACAGAGGCAAAAATCTCCGTCGAATCGCAGAAAGTGATTGATGAGTACGAACGCATACTGCGATTATCAAGTGCGATTGATTACGATGACCAAATCACTCTTGCGAACAAAATCTTGAGGGAAAACGAGACAATCCGAAAAAAGTATGCGGCTGAAGCGCAACATCTTCTAGTAGATGAATATCAAGACATAAATCAGGCGCAGTTCGATTTTATAGAGTTGTTGAGCAGAGGTTCCCGAAATGGACTTTTTGTCGTCGGAGACGACGATCAAAGCATCTACGGATTTCGTGGCGGCTCACCTGAATTTATTAGAGAATTTGAGAAGCACTTTGGCTCTGGCGCGACCGTATTCCAGATTGATGTATCCCGCCGATGTGCACCGCATATACTCGACTGTGCGGTGAGTGTTGTTAGTAAATTTGATACTACTAGGGTTGACAAAGGCGAGTACAAATACACCGCAACCGATAACGGTGAAGTTGTGGTTCATAACTGTCCAAGCGATGAACGGGAGGCGGAAGTTATCTGCGGTGTTATTTTCAGCGAGATAGAGGCCGCAAAAAAAGAATCGAGAGCTTGCGATGATTTTTTTGTTCTTGTACCAAACAAATTCTACGCAGAAAACATCTCGCGGGTACTCTCCAAAGCGGGGCTTCGCGTTGACCGTGGCTCCGAAAAGGGCGACCCTGCATTTCAAAAGGTTGCCCAATTCGAGAAGTGGCGACAGACTCCAAACGCCAACTTGAGCACGCGGTCGGTAATCGAGATGATTATTGAAAGTGGAAGTACAAGTGTCAAAAAATCAAAGGCATTGACGCCAGAGAAACTTGATGCCTTCAAGAAAATTGCCGCGTTATGGAAGGAAATCTCCGATGGGCAAAAGAATCTATTCGATGCATTATCGAAAGTAGCTAGCAAGGATATTCTAATCAATGATGTGTACCAAAAAATGCTTGAATTACAGAAACTATCGGGCGGTAAGAATACTTCACAATTCCTGGAAAAAATTGCGACATATATTCGCCCGTGGAGTTCGCCACAAGCATTTCTTGATAGTGCGAGCAAAGCAGTCGGCAATTCGGACAAAATGCAAAAGCCCGCTATGCCAACTGTGCGCATACTGACTTTCCAGAGCTCAAAGGGACTTGAGGCCGCCTACGTATTCATAGTTGGACTGGAGGAGGGTGCTGTACCGCGAGACGCAAGCACGAATGTCGCGGAGGAGGCACGACTGTTCTTTGTTGCTATGACGAGAGCAAAGAAAAAATTGCATTTGTTCCATTGCCGGAAACGATCCGGATCAGTTACCCTGAGAAGGTTTTCAGGCAGTCTTACAAAATCGCGCTTTCTAAATCATTTACCGGATGCTAAAAAGCAAGACCAATATCATCAACCAAAGACCAGCAAAAAGGGAGCTTCGCAAGGCGAAGAATAATCTTGTGCGCGCACAGATCCGCTATGGCAACTTCTGCCTGTGGATAGCGTCACGACCGATACACCGTCTTGTACTTCAGCATGCACCAGATGACGTTCACGAGTTGTCGCCGCAAGTACACCAGCGCCTGGGATTTTGTTTTTCCCTCCGATATC
>DATDST010000022.1:0-4564 GCA_036517815.1 Minisyncoccota bacterium
AATACTCCAAACATGGTATAGTCTACCCCATTAGTAATAATGGAATTTGTGGTCGGCTCGCCCTAGCGCGGGGGTGTAGAAGCTCCCAAGCGTTTGGCTGTTCGCCAATTAAAAGGGCACGTGAGCTGGGTTCAGACCGTCAATCAAAGCGCGGAAGTACGCGGACTAAACGCGGACTGACGCGGAAAAGAACCCGAAATTGACATCGAAATCTTTCGATAAGCTTTAGATAGAAGTTTGTTGAAATACACGGCGGCCCTTGATAGTAATATCAAGGAGTGAAGTCCGAAAAATCCATTTAGCGGATTTTGGGGCAAGAAAATCGACTCATATCGGTGAAGTCCTATCGTTCCACTCGGTGGAACACGCGGATAAACGCGGATAAAAACGCGGATTGACGCGGAAGTTTTGACCTGTATGCTTATAGGATAATACCGAGGGAAGTCTACTGAAGTTAGAAAAGGGATAGATTTGTGGGTCGGAGGTGTGCATCTCCGAACTTTGGGTTATCGGTGCCTTCAAGGAAAACATAACTGGTGGCACCCCCATCGAAAGGCAGGTCACCGAAAGGGACCAGAGTGCGCCGGCCATTTGTCGGACCCTCCTCCTTCGACCCACTCCTATTCTCTTTTTAAAATAGAACAGAGCGAGATTGACAAAGTTTTTCTCGCTCCCTTTTCTAACTTCAGTATGACCCCGTAGAGACTTCTCCGACCGCGGTCGGAGGGAGTGGTCGCTTAAAGTGACTGCTAACACGTCGGTCTTCTCCATAAGGAGAAGGTGGTATAGTCCAATCCCTTTAGTAATAAAGGAAAAATTGATTCGTAAATCAGCGTTAATCCGCATGGATTTAAACATCCGCGTTGATCAGCGATTTGCGGAGCAAATGAATGCGTGAGACAGGTCGGTCTCTATCTGCTGCAGGCGTTGATACTTGAGGGGAGTTGGGATTAGTACGAGAGGACTTTCCTGAACGGACCTCTGGTGTACCGGCTTTGGTACCAACTGAAGCGCCGGGTAGCTATGTTCGGAAGGGATAAGCGCTGAAAGCATCTAAGCGCGAAGCCTACCCCGAGATTAGGTATCTGTCGTGCCTCACTTTTGTGAGGCACCGCAGATGTTCGCAGATATGACGCAGATGAACGCGGATAACCAAAAACTATCTGCGTAAATCAGCGTAGAAATCTGCGTTTATCAGCGTGTGACTCGCGAGAGCGAGGCACGGCGAGGTTTCGTAGGAGATTACTACGTTGATAGGCCACAGGTGTAAGGCCAGTAATGGTTTGAGCCGAGTGGTACTAATAACCGTTAATGCTTCTTTGTCCAATACATCTTGTCTCCGACAAGATCGCGGATTCTCGCAGATAAATCAGTGCTTCGCACTTCGCGGATTTACGCAGATACGTATCAGCGTACATCTGCGCAGCGAACGAAGTGAGCTGAAAAATCCGCGTTTATCAGCGTTCTCGCCGGAGGCGAGATGACTGCGGACGTTAAACATGCTGATTATACCAATGCTGACTTACAATTGATAGCGAGGAAATGCAAGAACCAAAAGTTCTTGTGGTTGCCGAGCGACTCAATTGATGAAGCGTAGCTTCATATTACAGATTATTATTTTTGAGTACCGGCGTTACAATTGCTCCAGCGGCAATTGTCCGCCTGCATCTCAGCGCCAAAACTTTTGCTTCGCAAAAGACCAATCTTTTGGCGCTTCCGATAGCTACTCAAAAACAATAATCTTCCATGCTGGACTAAAATTTTCTTCAGCGATCTCCCGGTAATCTAATATTATGCGCTCCACCTCTTCCCATTCCGAACAGAGAAGTTAAAGCATAATGTTCCGATGATACTTAAGCCTCCGGGCTTTGGGAAAGTAGGATTTGCCGGGATATCATTGCAGAAAATTTTTTGGGAAAGCGAAGAACAAGCGAAATCCCGCACTTGCTTGCATAGTGCGGGATAGAATACGCCGGTCCCGCCACTGCGGGATTGCATTTTGTCTGCGAATCAAAGATTCGCACAAAATCGGGAACATACAAAAGCGCGTTTTTTATTTTGGCGTTCCTTGACTTTAGTGAAGATAATCATTAGTCTATAACAAGTTCAGCCAAGCCCTATTTCGCATCCCGCGGATACAAAGGCGAAGCTTTTTCCAACGAAAGGGAATTGTATGAATTACGCAACCCCTAGGCAAGTGCTTCATGCGGCAAAGATGATGGTCGACACGAAAGTGTCGGAAGAAAGCGCCAGGTATCTTGAAGAATCGGGCATTCTCACCGACCTTTTTAAAGCTGGCCTAACCGAAAATGGGCCGGGGTCGGTAAGCGGGGGTTAAGGGAACTTTCGTGTTGGTTTTTCTCTCGAATTTCTCGACAAATTTGAGAGGATAATCGACACGAGCGTTTTCTTCTGGGATAAGTGAAGACCTCTATGTCTTCGCAGTCCCTCGGCAATGGCCGTATTCACCCATCCCTCTACAAGATTGGTGGTATTGGGACATCCGGGATAGTCCAGATAGGTGAATAGATTAGGTATTGCCCGCCGCATAATAAATCGCACACTTCTCAATTTCCCGTACCTGAATCCTCCGGTTTCGGCTCTCTCGTTGAACACTTTTTCATACTGTTTCTCCCATATACGATGGAGTGTCAGCCATTTGTTCTTCTCCTCGTGGCTTTTGATATGTTTGAGACGGTAAAGGAGATTGAGAATATCTTTTCCCGCTTCATCTTTTGGATTTCGTGATAAATAATGAACAACAAGGGACACCATATGAAAGTGGCATCTTTGAAAAGCCGTATTGGGCCACCACCGTTTAACGAAGTGATACATACCTTTGTGGCCGTCTGCCACGACCACTTCCGGAGGAGAAAAGCGCACAAGGAATGAATACCATGTGCCATAGCATTCATCAGAGGCGAATTGCCACAAGATGCGGTCATTCTCGTCTACCGCAATCAGGGCGCATAGTTCGCTTCCATGAATGAACTTAGCGTCCACTATGAGCATCTTGGCTTTGAAGTTCTGCGGTATTTTGCAGTTAGGATTTTGCCGGAAAAAAGACGTGAACTCTTTGGACAACGCTCTCCGAGTTATGCCGTAACGACGGGCAACATCCGTCTTGTTTTGTACGCCTGTCAGCCATGAGATAAAACGATCCTTATCGTGGCGATTTTTTGTATCGCCCCGATGTATGATGCTCGACCTTTTGCATACAAAACAGAGGTAGCGTGGTGTTCCCGCTGCCGTCTTTCCTCACCCCTGCATCCGCTTTCCGCACTTCTCGCAGTATTTGTTTTTCATGAAGATAGACAAACCTTTGTCTATCTTTTGGTCAAGCCAGACGAAAGAGCTCGATAATATCAAGCTTTTTCGTCTGACGAACTGCCGAAAACCAACACGAAAGTTCCCTTAACCCGGAAGCGGAGTGCACATCGCACGCAAGACATTTCAGCGGTTTTTGGGTGTGGAAAACCCTGAGCCGGATGCAATACTCAGACTTGCGCATCCTACCAAGACAAGCGAACTCCTTAAGGATGTACCGCACGATGAGTTGCTAAACGACGAGAACTTCCCGTATCGGGGCCGAGACCTTGTTTTTGCGGAACTCGTTAGTTTTCCGTGGCCAGTTTCGCCCAAGCAGGCAGTGGAGTTAGCCGTGCTTTGGGGTCTCACCCCACTTCGATATGAAGATGTTTTTGTATGGGCGTCGATATTTTCGTCCTACGAGAAAAGAAACAAAATAGTCTTTCCGCACGAACCGGTTTACGTAAGAGGCGAGGGGCCAAGAATAACCTGTTCTATTCACGGGGCACTAGGACCAATTGTTGGCGAATACCAAACATTTCCTCGTTCTTGGAGTTTCGGGTTTGCCCAGAAACGTCAACCAGGCACAGGATTCGGTAACTAGATTTTCCTAGTACGTTCACGCGCGCAGGACAACTCTATTAATATCTCACAATTAACGGCCGAAAAGGCGGCAAGACACTCGCGGGTAATGGAATCAACCATTGCCCACAATTTTTTTATTTCTTTTTATTTATTGCCTTATGGTTATATAATTAACCCAAATGCGAACTTTCAAACAAATCGTTTACGGACTTTTTTATCTGGTTATTTTAGGAGCGATACTTTACGCGGCTTATTTAACTTGGCTCAAGCCCGCGCCGAGCTGTTTCAACGGATTCAAAGATGCCGGCGAGGAGGGAATTGACTGCGGAGGAATTTGTTCCAGGGCTTGTATGGCTTCCGGATTTAGCGTAATTGAAGTTGTCGGCGACCCTAAAATTTTTCACCCGACACAGACGAGCATAAGCGTTATTGCTCAAGTCCAAAATAAAAACGCGGCTTTCGCGGCGCAAGCCATTCCTTACAAATTCGGTTTTTACGACACGCAGGACAATTTGCTTCATGAGGTCAGCGGCGAATCTTTCCTATACGCTTCCGAGATAAAATACGTAGCGGAGTTCAATCTCCAATTCGCGGATATTTCAAAAATTGCCTACGCGAAAATTTTAATCGGCGAACCGAATTGGGTTTCCGATTCCCTATTCAGCCTTCC
>DATDST010000023.1:0-9403 GCA_036517815.1 Minisyncoccota bacterium
AGACGTCGGACGTCTAAATTTTCGGGGGGTGACTGGTTTCGACAGAGAAATTTCTCTGTTGCGCGCAAGACGGTGAATGCTCAAGACCACCTTAAATCTCGAGCACCAAACGTGTGAAAAACGTTTTCGGCGGGTTCGCCCGCCCTGCTTACGCTTTAGCCTAAGCAGCGCCAAACCTTGGATGTCTGATACGAGGTCTTTGGTGTCATAACATCAGGCTTTGAGTTTCCGACTGCTCACCGGAAACTTGAATTCACGAGCTCGGCCGGATGTCATTTTGTCTGCTTTCTACTCACCCAGCTTAAATCTTGAAACAGACTACGTCTTGTAGACCGCTCCAGATACCTTCTTTGGACGGGAGTTCGATACTCCCCACCTCCACTCGACTCGTTTCGCCAAGAGCGAAACTTGCTCGTGGTAAACCACCACGAGAGAAAACAAAAAACGCCTATCAGGCGTTTTTTGTTTAAGGAGAGTACCCTGAGCGACGAGCCAAGCGAGAAGTCGAATGGGCTAAAATAAACTGATGTATTGAGTGTACATGATCCGTAATACTGCAAACAAGTTGTACGTAGGGATCACAAATAATCCGCAAGAGAACGAGAAATACAAATAAAAAAGTGGCAGCGAGAGAAGAAAAACACGTTTATTGAACGATACAAAAAAGGCTTACCAACAAAATACTAGATGTTTTTGACTCAAAAACCCCCACCTTCCATCTCTTAACTCTCGACTCATCGTATGTTATGCTTCCCCCTATGGGTCTTATAGGGAAAATCATCGTCGCACTCGTACTGCTTTTTCTTTTACTGAAGGGCATGGACTATGCCTCCGCACAAAACGTTCTTCCTGCATTTTTGGAACCGGTAAGAAACTTCCTGACGGTCATGTTTAGTCCAATTGTGGCTTTCGTTGCCTACGTCGCTGCCTATTTCTACCCTTGAAACTTCGACTTCATTTTAATATTTCATTTCGGCCTGCAAACCCTGCCTTTGGGCTACAACGCCACGGCTCGTTCTCGGCGTATTCCCGATACGCCTCGCCCTGCTCCTTGCGTTTCGCTCCAAACGCAGAGTTTTCGCTTCGAAAGCAAAATTAAAATGAAGTCTAGAATTAGAATCAACAGTGAGATACGCGCGGCCGAGCTTCGGGTGATTGGCGCCGCGGGCGAGAATCTCGGTATTATTTCCACTGCGGCGGCTCTCGCCGCGGCAAAAGCCGCGGCGTTGGATCTCATAGAGATTTCTCCAAACGCCGTCCCGCCAGTTGCAAAAATAATGGATTATGGTAAGTTTCAATACGAGCAGCAGAAAAAAGACCGTGAAGTAAGGGCAAAAGCGCACGTGACGGAGACCAAGTCGGTCCAAGTAGAGGTCGGAACCGGCGAAAACGACCTCACGCGGAAAGCGCGCCAAGCTGCCGGATGGCTCAAGGAAGGACATCGTGTCCGCATTGAATTGTTTCTCAAGGGCAGGTACAAGTACATGGACCCCGCCTTTCTCAAAGAGAGGTTGAAGCGGTTTGTTCTTTTAGTTCCCGAAGACTACAAAGAGGCAGAAGGCATTCAAAGAGGTCCAAAAGGTTTTACGATGATTATTGAGAAGGCAAGCAAGAAGTAAGCACGAAATCCGAATATCGAAATCCTAAACAAATCACAAATTCAAAATACCAAACATATGAAGACGAACAAATCTTATACTAAGAGATTTCGGGTAACTAAAAACGGGAAAATAGTTGCGCGAAAGGGCGGGCAAGACCACTTTAATGCTCGCGACAACCGTAAAACACGAACCAAGAAACGCCAAGCGCAATCTGTCACCATGAAAGCCGGCGACCGCGCCCGATTTTTAGCAGGAAGTTAGTATTATCCAGTAGCCAGTTAACCAGCAACTAGCATGTCCAGAGTAAAAGGAGGAGTAAAAAACGCGAAACGCCGCCGGAATATCCTCACCCGCGCGAAAGGATTCCGCTTTGCCCGTTCAAAGAAAAAACGCGCGGCGATAGACGCGCTTCGCCACGCTGGCAAGTATGCGTTCCGCGACAGACGCGCAAAGAAACGCCTTATGCGAGGCCTCCATATAGTACGCATCAACGCCGCACTCAAGGAAAATGGGTTCAAAAACTACAGCTCTTTCATGGGCGCTTTGAAAAAGAAGAATATTGAGCTTGACCGTAAAGTCCTCTCCCAGCTTGCTGAACTCCATCCTGAAGCCTTTAAACGCCTTCTGGCCAAAATTTCTTAACCCTAATTTCAAGGTTTAGCCTTGAATTTCAAGGCTAAACCTTGAAATATCCACAAGCACTTTTTGCGCGCTCCGCTCGGAGAAGGTATGTTGGTAAATGGCGTATCTAGCTTCTCCTGAACACGGACCGAGCGGTTCAAGGCCTGATGACAGGCTCGCTCTCGCGTCTCAAGACCAAAGACCAAAACCACACACTTCTCATGAGCCCCTATGCTCGTGCCAATTTCGATTACCAATAGACGAGCTGATGGGAGACTGCTCTAAATGCAAAGGAATAATAAAGTAAGTCCGCATTCCGCGTAAATCTGCGTATGTTTCGCGTCGTTCCGCGGTTCATCTGTCCGTTGACAGATGAACAACTTCGCCTTCCCTTGGCACCGTTGTAGGAATCCCCAAAAACCCATTGATGCGCTGGGCAAGAAATGTTGCGCTTGCGGTTTCCCCAAGAACTACGAACACTTCTTTCGGCTTTACCTGCTCAACGAAGTCCATAAGGTCATCCCTGTCCGCATGTGCGGAGAAACCTTCAGTTGAGCGCACCTCGGCATGTACAGGAATGCGTGTGCCGTCCATGGTCACCTCTTTGGCTCCATCTTTAAGTCTGCGGCCCAAACTTCCCGCCACTTGGTAACCCACCAAAAGCAACGTAGTCGCCTTGTCCGGAAGATATTTCATTTCGTGCCGTCGGATGCGGCCTCCGTGCGACATACCCGCGCCCGCAATGATTATTTTAGGATTCGGCGTATCGTCTATCGCGTGCGATTCGTCGTTTTTAATCGTCACCGAAAGGTTTGGAAACGAAAATGGGTCATCAGCAGACGCGAGACGTTTTCGTATATCCTCGCGAAGATACTCGGGATTCGCCCGGTATACTTCGGTCACTTTTGCGGCCAGTGGCGAATCAAGAAAAACAGGAATCGAAGGAATCGCTTTCGCAGTTACCGCCCTATCCAGCACTTCAAGCAGTATTTGCGTTCGCTCCAAGGAAAATGCGGGAATCAAAAGTATGCCATTTTTGGATACCGTACTCCGGACGGTATCCAGTAAGACCCTTTCGCTCTCTTCAAACGCCTCGTGCACGCGAGCGCCATACACGGACTCGCAGATAAGATAGTCAACGTCCTTTGGAACATCCCTTTCGGAAACCAGAGCGGCAGGAACCCTGCCCAAATCCCCCGTAAAGAGGACTCGGGTTCCGAAGATGTCCAGAAGAACGCTCGCGGAGCCAATGATGTGGCCTGCGTTATGGAGTACTGCGGTAATGCCGGAAGCAATCCTCACCTCCTCTCCATATGACACCCCCTGAACAAGCGCCGTTGCGGCCGCTACATCCTCCGCGCCATAGAGAGGGTTTTCTTTACAACGCTTTGCCTCGTCCGCAAGCAGGTGCGCGGTATCCTGAAGCATGATGGGGAGTAAATCCTTTGTGGGGGGCGTGGCGTAGGCTTTCCCTGTAAAGCCGTCTTTTACCAGTTTTGGAAAGAGACCGATGTGGTCCGCATGGGCGTGAGTAAAAAACACGGCATCAACAGCGGAGGGATCATACGGAAACATATCAGCATTGACTGACTCGCAAAATCTCTCTCCTTGCGCCAAGCCGCAGTCAATGAGTATGCGCGTTGTTTTTCCGCCTGCCCCGAGCGATTTATCTTGAGCTTTGTCGAAGGAAGTCGAGGGGTCCCTCGCTTCAACTAAAAATTGCGCGCCGGTAACCCGGCGCGCCCCTCGGACAAACGTTATAGAGAGGGACTTCGCCATCCCGTTAGAGAACGCCCTGCCTATGGCAGGGGCTTCAGCCCCCTTGGGGCGGCTTTTCTCTAACGGGACCATATACGTGAGCATAACAGATACGCCGCAAACGCACCGATTATATCCATGGTCAAATCTCCTGCGGTGTCTAAAACATAGTCCGCCAGAGAGCGGTCAACCTGCCACCCGATTACTTTCTCAAAAATCTCCCACAAAATGCCAACTACCAAGACCGAGCCGAGTGATAACAATAGTAAGCGATCTAATCTCCCTCTAAACTCAAAAACAAAAAACCATAACGCGAGCGCACCGATGAGCGCGCCGCCCAAGCCATGCATCAGGATGTCAAACCACCAGAACGTCCAATACAAATACAAATACAAATACAAATACAAATCAAGCGCATACGTTTGGAGTATGAAAACAACCAGAGCAAGAATGGCGATGCCAATAAGAAAAATGGTTCGATGCATAACACGCATGTGGAAAACTAAAAACCCGCAACAAAGTCGGCGGGTGCTTAGGTGGGGTTCGGAGAGATTAACCCGAAGGCAAAGCGCCTCAAGTGGGTGCCCGCAACAGCTAGCCTTCTGGTTTCTAGTTACTAGAGTCTAGTTTCCAGAATCCATCCGTCCAGTGTTATGTGAGGCTCCCTTATTGTTTGTATCGAGGTTAATCTGCCGACTACCCCGCCCTATTGTATCAGAGTGACAAAAAGAAAGATGGGGATATACTGCGTGACATGGAATCACAAGAAAAAAAACCGCCGCTTCGCCGCTTAGAAGGTGTTGCGGTTGCGCTAAAAAACGTTGCTACAAGACACATTGCCACTCTCCCCACGGAAGTTAAAAAGGAAGTTAAAAACATCGCACGATGGACTAAAAACGGCGCGCTTATTACGGGTGGTATTGAGACCGGACTACAAGTCGGCCAACAATATTTCAGTAGTGAAAATCTAGCGTATGCCGCTGTGGCGGGAGCAATCATTGGTGGTGCTTTAAGAACAGGAATTGCAATTGGAGAAGGCGGTTTTAAAGCACTTGAGAAAAGATTCGATGTTTTTTATGATCGTTTGATGGAAAAAAGATTCCAACACGGCGTTTTTATTTCATTATCGGCAAACGCAAAACCGATACGTAATGAGGAAATCGCAGTAATGAAAGCGTATGCTTCCAAACCTCTCCCAAAGAAGAAATAATTACTTCCGGTACATAGGAAGAGAGTGAAGAGACGAGAGAGCATTTCAAGCTTCTAGAGCTCAAAGAAAACCTCGTTAGCTTCTCTCTCTCTTTACAGGTTTGATTAGAGTAGTACTATGGCGCTATGCCAAAAGGATTTGAGAATATATGGCGTATACTCGGAAGCTTTCCCAGAATGAGAATGGGAGAAGCTCTAAATTTTGACTTCCCATGGGGGGAAAATCCTCCACCAGAAGAGGGCCACATTGATGGAGAAGGAAAATTTAAAGCTGGGAAAAAACCTCAAAATCCTTTGAAGGAAGAAATCTAACTAGTCAGTTTCTACTCCCCAAACCGCTTGTATTTAAAAATCGGGTGCTTCCCGAACCAGAATTTGATTTCGTGTTCTGCTTCCTCGGGCGTTTCCGAAGCGTGCGCCAAGTTCATGACCGCGCGTTTTTCGCTATTCGCCAAAGCTGCAGAATCGGACGAGAAATCGCCGCGGAAGGTGCCCATTTCCGCCAAGTACGGCATCGTGGGACCGATGATTTTGCGCACCATGTCAACCGAATGCACGCCCTGAACCACCATCCGGACCAAAGGACCGGATGCCATGAACTCGACGAGCCACTTCCTCACCATCGCGCCGATCCTGTCGGGATTCTCGGTGCCGAGTTCTTTAATGGGATTCATTTGGTACTGTGCGTACGTCTGCAAAGATTTTTCGCCGAGACGTTTTATCCATTTCTGGTCTTTCGGGTAATGCGTATCTATCTGCTTTACGGTCGGCTGGAACATTTCAAGAGCCACGATTTTGAGGTCGCGCTGCTCCAAGCGTTTGATAAGTTCGCCAATAAGGCCTTTCCGAACGGCGTCCGGCTTCAGCATCACGAACGTACTCTCTTCTTTGAGTTTCTTTGAATTCATGCGCGCACTGTAGCACAAAAATTTTAAAAAGGCAACGCGCGTGCGTGCGTGCGCGTGTGATACTACGACCTGTCTGCATGCGAACACGCACAGGCAGATACGAATTCATGCGAATACTACGAATGGGCAATAGTTCCATATATGGAACTTTGAGTTTTTTGGTTTATTCATATCATTCGTTCCGATTCGTATATAATTCGTATCGTGCTCACGCGCCGTGCATGGAACCGTACTTCTGGCGAATCTCTTCGTCTACCGCGTCGCGGGCTCTTCCGTAGCGCTGGTAGGAAAGCTGTTTCAAGATTTCTATATTCGCGCTGTCCCCCGGGGAAAACTGGATCGTCTCAATGGAAAACGGCTGTACCGGTTTTCCGTCCGCAAGCAATTTGACATATGCGTGCCTGTTCTCTATATGAAGCATGTCGGACACGCCGAAGGTCGGCTCAAACTGCGTTTTCAAAAATTCCGCATCCTCTGCGCCCACACGGAACACCGCCATCGAGCCCACGTTCCCGAAGACCGCATTTTTTATCTTCTCCTCAAGTTGTTTAATGAACTGATGCGCCATGGTCAAGGAAAGCCGGTATTTCCTCGCCTCGGAAAGGATGGTCGCAATAGTGTCTGTTGTCACGTTCTGAAATTCGTCCATGTAGAGGTAGAACGGCGGCGGGTTCTGGTAGAGATAGTCCGTTCTCGCCAATGCCGACATAAGGATTTTGCCGACCAACACAAGCCCGAGCAGGTTTGCGTTCAAGTCTCCTAAGCGTCCTTTGGAAAGATTCACCAGAAGAATTTTCTTCTTGTCCATCACGTCTTTAAAATTGAAGGCGGAGTGCTGTTGGCCTACTATAGGCCGCATGATCTCGTTTGCGATAAAAATGTCGAATTTGGATGTGATGTACGGCACGATGTTCCGCAAATCGCCTTCGCCGCGCACATTTTCCGCAATATCTTCCCAGAAGTGCTTCACCACGGGATTCCGGCACCGCGAGAGCTTGAGCGCGCGGAAATCATCGTCCGAAAGAACGCGCGAGATATCAAGAAGCGTAGAGCCGGATTCGGGGTCTTCCAAAACCAGAAGCGTCGCGTTTCGGAAATACTGTTCAAAAATAGGACCGAACGCTTCCGGCACGTCGCCGTAAAGTTTTTTGAATATCTTGAACATCTCGTCCACCACAAATGTTTTCTGCTCCGGATAGCGCGGATCAAACTCCAGCATGTTGAGTCCCATGGGGCGCGCGGTGTACGCGGGGTCAAAATAGATGACGTCGTCATAGCGCTCTTTGGGAATACAGGAGAGAATTTCCAAAATATCCACGCCGTGCGGGTCAATAAAACACAGGCCTTCGCCATTTTGGATATCCTGTATAATCATGTTCTTCAGAAATGACGTCTTACCGGTGCCGGTCTGACCTATGGTGTAGAAGTGGCGAAGGCGATCTTCCGGCGTGAAATAAATATCCGTATCCGTATTCGCATAGCGGTTGCGGCCTATGAGTATCCCCTCTTTCGGCAGATGCGGCGGCGCGGGCGCGAGCTTGGCGCGAGACATCTTCGCTTCGCGCGAGGTAGTGCCTCCCGGAATCACAAAGTGATACATCGCCGCGACCTCGGCCAAGCTCATGCGCATGCATCGCGGTTTGAATGGCTCTTCAATGAGCGGCGGAAATTTTGTGCGTTCAAAGCCGATGTCAAAGACGCGAAAAATAAATTCGCGGATGAGTTTTTTCTTGGCTTTCGGCGTTTTTGGCGCCCTGAATGAAATATAGTTGCCGCGCGGATCTGAAAACTGGTTGAAACTTTCTTGAATGTCGGAAAGAATGGACTTGGCGCGCGCTTCGGTACGAGCGGAGGCGACAATGCGCAGATTTACGCCTGCAATTTCACTCTTGAGTTTTTTCGCGACGGCTTCCGCCGCGATGCTGTCAACCGGCTTATCCTTGTGCTTGCCCTCTCCCCCTTCGGGGGAAAACATGGCTTCAGAGATTGCTTTTTGTATCTCCGGCGGCCAGCGCTTGTACCACGGATCTTCTATTATCAAGCGATGTTTTTCAAACGCGTGTATAGCGCCCATGCCCTTCTGAATGTCGGCGTATGCCGCCTTTAATTTCCCCGTATGGTACGCGCCCGCGCCGCCCACGACTATCTGTATCGCGGCGCCTTCTCCCTCCTCCGCGATTTTAGAAAATGAAGAGAGGACAATGTTCAGAGGGTCGCTGTTGAAGTCTTCTCCGATTTTCATGGAAAAGCCGTTCCCGCGCGCGATCGTATAGTTTCCTTCCGTAATCGCTACAGCGCCAAATTGGTTGAAAATATTGTAGTCGTCTTTCTGTTCAGCAATGCGGGCGCGCGGATAAATGGAGAAAATCTGCTTCTCGGTGGAATCACGTTTGTGGCGCGGCACTGCAAGATAAAATACCGCGTCCTCCCTGCCGTGGGAAACGGCAAGCTCCAGCACAAAATACTCGCGGTGAATGGGCTTTCGCTTTTGCCAATCCTTGAAAAAGAACGGCGAGGGGATGGACACGCGCGGGGTCAGACTTTGGAGCAACTGTTCCATTGTGGAGAAAATCTCCTTGAGCCCTTGCGGCTTATCTTTTTCCGCGGCAGTTGTTTCCACATACGGAATGGCAACTTCAAGAAGTATGTAATCCAAAGAACGCGTCAGCTCCTCGTCATCTTCAAGACCGTGGATGTGATGCCCTTCAAGTTTGTACTGCACCAAAAAACGATGAAGGTCGTCTTCAAGATGCGGGCTGTTTATCCGGTCGAGCTCCTTTAAAACTGCACGAAGTCCTTTCGATTCCAGAATTGCCAAAAGCTCCTCCATATCCTTATCATTCGCATCCGGCGTCAGTTCAAGCGTAATTGCCTTCCCGATTTCGCGGTCTATCTCCTCGGGTGTAGGGACGGATTTTGGAGAGACAGGTGTTTCAACCGGCGGTCTCGCTTCGGTATATGCCCCGCTCCCCCCGCCTCCCGAGCGCATGCTTTCACGCATCTTTGCAATCTGCCGCTCCGGCGACAGCTTTACGTCGTGACTTCTAGGGCCTCCGGTTCCAAATGCCATTCATATAGTGTAACGCAAAACGTGGAGCGTAGAATGTGAAATATGAGGTTTGTCTTGGACGAAGTTGGAACTTTTGTTACAGCAGAGGCTGGATGAGATCAAGAAGCTTTTGATGTACGAGTCCGTTACTGGCTACAAATCCGTTTATTTCTTTATCATAGCGTTGCTCTTTTCCTTCCAAATCCGTTACTTTTCCCCCTGCCTCCTCAACAAGTACCTTAACCGCCGCCCCGTCC
>DATDST010000024.1:0-20183 GCA_036517815.1 Minisyncoccota bacterium
TACGGGCGAGGATGTCAAGCAGTTGCAACTATTTCTTTCTAAATTTCCTAGTTTATACCCCGAAGGGCTGGTGACCGGATACTACGGTCCTAAAACCGAGGCAGCTGTCAAGAAATTGCAGGAAGTAAACGGGATTGAAGCAATAGGAATGGTGGGTCCCAAAACCCTCGCCAGAATCAATACACTGATTGCGGAGGTAACAGAAGTGCCGCGAGAAGCATCCTCCTTTGTTGCTTCTCCGGAAATACAGGAGCCATCCTTCACTCCGACAATGGTAGCCACGCCGCCGGCGACAACCCCAACATCTGCGACTGCCACAACCTCTGCTACATCTGCGCAAGCAACAACATCTGCGACGACCACAGGCACTTTAGCTTCCCCGTCCGCAGCCGGAGGAGGAGTTGCGAGTGCGCCGTCCATCACATCGGTGCAGACTACTACAGCCACCTCATCCGCCTCCACCTCGTCTTCAACGGACAGTAGTGCGCCATACGTATCTAATATTTTAACTTCAAATATTTCCTCTTCTGAAGCCACGATTAGTTGGACTACCAATGAGCCGGCTGACTCTCAAGTTGCAAACTATGGCGCCGATAATTCGCAGAGCACCACGACGTTAGACACATCTCTGGTAACTTCGCACTCGGTTTTGTTGTCATCACTGAAATCGGGCACTACCTATTATTATTTTGTGTATTCAAAAGATAGCGCGGGTAATCGTGCGACGGGGGGAAATTCGTTTACGACATCGGCTTCGCCATCCGCCACTCTGACTGCCCCCGCTACGCCGTCTAATTTTAGATCCACCGTATCTGGCACCACGGTGACTTTGGACTGGACAGATAACGCTACCAACGAGTCCGGGTTTAGCATTCGGCGCGTAAATCCAAACGGCGGCTCATACAGTTTTGGGGCGTATGCAAACACGCAAAGCGCAATAGACGGCAGCTTGAGCCCCGGCACATATACCTACACCATCCAGGCATACACGAGTGTCGGTAATTCTGGCAGCAGCTCTGATTGGTCCGCACCTATCTCGGCAACGGTAAGCGAAGTTACTTCTAGCGTTGACACCACAGCCCCTATATTGACCTTGCAAATTGTAAAACAAACGCAATTAGTGAACGGGGAATGGCTCGTCGAGTTTCAAGCCAGTGAGGAAGTAACGGGGGTGGTGTACGAATATGGAGTAACCACGAGCTACGGCTCGGTGATCAATGTCCAGTCCGGCTATTCGTCCGGCTACTCGACTGCAAACGGCGCATACCTTCCGACCTTGAGCCCCGGCACGCTGTACCATATTCGCGGCAAGGGCACTGATCACGCCGGCAATATCGGGTATTCGTCCGATTATACGTTTACCACCGACGCTTCAAGTTCAATGGCGCAAAAAAATCTCGCAGCTGTTTCTCAAGCAGTCTCATCTCTAAGCGCCATATTAAGAGAACTCTCTAACCTTCTCAAATCCTTATAGCATGGGACAAAAATAGAAATGCAGAGATTAAAACGGTGTCAGACCGGACCAGAGCGATGACCACGTGAGAACAAGGAACTACTTAGCATAGCAGTGCGCCTGTGGCGCCCTCCTTTCACGTAGGTGAGGGAAGTGAGACATGGAGGAAATTTTACGCTGATACGGGTACCTAACACCATTTTCCCCCTACAAGGCGCCATTTTCTAGCATTTCCCCTTTTTCTTGCGTCCAGCACAGAAATGGTATACTAACGAGCACATGCAGAGGTTTCAAACCCATTCCGCAAAATTCGTCTCATCCCTCCTTGCGCTCTCTTTGATCCCTCTCGGAGGAATTACCGATATTCAAACGGATACATCCTCTCTCGCAGACGGCCTGAAAACGGAAATCGTGGAATCAGCGCCGGCCGTTGCGGAAGAATTGGTGGTCAAATACAAGGGAGAAAAGAAAGCGCGTGTCGTAAAGCTCTCTCGCGGCAAGTCCATTAAGGACGCTGCGCGCGAATTTCGCTTGCGAGGCGACGTCGAGTATGCGGAGCCGAACTACATCGCGTATGCCTTGATGGTGCCGAACGATCCGTACTATGGATACCAGTGGAATATGAAGAAAATCGGCATGGAATCTGCATGGGACATCCATACGGGCACCGGCGTCACGGTCGCGGTCATTGACACGGGAGTCGCGTATGAAAATTTCACGCAAGGATTGAAAAATTATTATCGCGCGCCGGACTTGGGCTCGACCGCCTTCGCGCCCGGATACGATTTCGTACACAACGACACGCATCCGAACGATGACAACGGCCACGGCACGCATGTCGCGGGAACGGTCGCAGGCTCCACAAACAACAACCTCGGCGTCGCAGGCGTCGCTTTTGCCGCACGTGTTATGCCCATAAAGGTCCTCGGCAAGTCGGGTTCCGGCACCTATGCCGATGTTGCCGACGGAATCCGATTCGCGGCTGATAACGGCGCCAAGGTCATCAATCTTTCGCTTGGGGGTTCCGCGACCACGACCTATCTCGAAGAGGCGGTTGCATACGCGTACGAGAAAGACGTTACGATAGTTGCGGCGGCAGGCAACGGCGGCGCGGGTTCCGTAACGTATCCCGCCGCATACGATAATTACGTGATTGCGGTAGGAGCTACGCGCTATGATGATGCGCGCGCGTCTTATTCAAACTACGGCGCAAGTCTAGACATCATGGCGCCCGGCGGGGATACCTCTGTAGACCAGAATGGCGATGGGTACGGCGACGGCATATTGCAACAAACATTCCAAGGCTCGAATTACGGAGCGTTCTCGTACTATTTCTTCCAAGGAACCTCAATGGCCTCACCCCATGTAGCGGGAGTGGCGGCGCTTGTCATTGCAAACGGAAACGCCACAACTACAACTGATGTGCGTGCCGCGCTTCAAGAATCAGCGCGCGATCTCGGAGCCCCGGGGCGCGATGATACTTTTGGATATGGCCTCGTTGACGCATCTATTGCTCTCGCATGGGGCGCTCCTCCGCCTCCGCCCCCTCCTCCGCCGGTAGCGCCGACCGTTGACCTCAAAATTGATGGCATTGATGGTCCTCTCACCATAGCGAGCGGCGCGACCAGCACTCTTTCCTGGATTACCACGAATGCTCCCTCAACCTGTACTGCGTTTGACGCATGGTCCGGCTCGAAAAATCCGGCAGGAGGAAGCGAAATTACTTTCCCGCTTACGGGGCCTGCAACAAGCACCTATACGCTTCTCTGCACCAATACTGCCGGCACTTCAACCGACAGCGTGATAGTGAATGTGGAGGCCCCGGTGCCTCCGCCCCCTCCTCCGACTGAAATTGAAGTCTTCTTTGACAGCTTTGAGGTTTCCGAATGGAACGGCCTTTGGACCGAAGATAGTCAGAATGATTGGTACCGTTCTTCCCAAAGAGCGACAGAGGGAACGCACTCTGCCGAAGTGGATGGACGCGCAAATAATGCAACCCTCACTTCGTCTTCAATTAATCTGCAAGGCAAAACAAACGCGTCCGTCTCTTTCTCCTGGCTCATTGAAGACATTCTTGATACGAATGAGTATGTTTCATTCGAAGTCTCTACCAATAACGGGACCAGCTGGACGGAGATGGGGAGACTACTGGGCAATGTGAGTCAGGAAAATGTATGGCACTCTGCAAGTTTTAATCTTACCGGCGTCGCGGGCGATATGAGACTGCGTTTCAAGGGCAAGATGTCAGGTTCTGCCGAAGACGCGAATGTGGACGCCGTAAAAGTCGTCGCCTACTAATCATTTTTTTCACAAAACCCCCTGACACCCCGCCCCTTTGGGGCGGGGTGGTTTCCGCGGGCTTTTTCATTGCTATCATGGGTTCAAGATCCGATGGCGAAATTGCAATCAAACATTTCGGCTTTGAAAACTCTGCTACACTCGCGGATTCTGTATGCTCTCTGCGCGCTTTTCGTTGTCTTTGGCGTGCTCTCTCTGTATGTGCCCACCGTAATCGTCTGGAAGCAGGGGCATCAATTAAGTGAGCCCGCGCCGTTTCCTGTCACGGTGGATCCCATACAAAAGACGATTACCGAGGATCCGGCAGTCGAGGCGATGTTCGCGCGCGATTACTCGACTCTTTCCGCCGCGGCCATACACGCCGGTGATTTTTTGGACATACTCGCGGAGAGGATCAGTGCAACGCCTCTATACCAGCTATTGGCCGCGGCGGATGCTCCGAAAATAGTTCTCATCTATCCCGGCTACCGGAAGGAAGAAGCCGCGCATAAGTTTGGGAAAATGCTGGGCTGGGACAAGAAGGGGGAAGTGGCATTTCTGGAATCCTTGGAAAACACGCCGCCGTATCTTTTGGAAGGGAATATCGCTCCGGGAGCGTATACGGTTTTGCCGGAAACTACGAGCGGTGATGCCTCTTCTCTGGTGAGCGCACGCTTTTTCAACACCATACTTTCGCGCTATGCGACTTCAACCAAGAAAATCGTGCCGCTTTTAGACGCGCTGACCATAGCGTCTATCATCGAGCGGGAAACGAGCGATACGGAAGAGATGCGCGTCATCTCCGGCATCATCTGGAACCGGATATTCATAGATATGAAACTCCAGATTGATTCAACTCTTCAGTACGCCAAAGGTACGAGCGCGCGCTGGTGGCCCGCAGTACAGCCGCAGGATATGTTCATCGCATCGCTCTATAATACCTATTTGCACACAGGCTTGCCTCCGGCGCCTATCGCCAACCCCTCGGTCGCGGCGGTTCTGGCGGCTTTGAATCCAAAAAAGACAGACTGTTTTTTCTATTTCCATCGAAGCGGTAGGCAATTCCACTGCTCGGCGACGTACGCCGAGCACGTGGCGCTTCTGAAGAAATATTATGGAAGAGGGAAATAATGGCTTTAAATATTGATTTTATAAAGTTATCCCCAGATGATATTTGCACTCCTTGCAAAGAAGTATATCATCTTTAGTCCAAGGTCATGGTTAACGAATAGTCCTACCGCAAGGGAAGACAGTTCGGAAGACGCTATGAGCAATCATATCGTCCGCCGATAGAAAATCACGTCCTTGGCACAGAAACGCTACGCAAGTGGCGTTTTTTGTTTTTTAAGAGCCTATCCACTATCTCGCGGTACCCACCTTGAAAATGCAGGTTTTTGAGCGAAAAACGAGTCGGAGTCTGAAACGTAATAGCATTGCGTTGAGGACGAGACGAAGTTTTGTAGCCAAAAACATAGCATTTAAAAGATGGGGGAAGATAGTGGATAGGCTCTAAGACTTTTTAAGACTGTGGATTTTGCCACATGACGTGTCGTACCGAGTATGCTACAGTGTTCTGGTAAAGGGGAGCAAAAAGGGTCGAGCTTCGCACTAAAATTTATGTGTCTATATCTCATTCTCTAATCACTACGTATGCAAGGTGTTGTAAAAAAGAAAATGGACAAAGGATACGGCTTCATCGCCGTAGACGGCCAAGCGAAGGACTTGTTCTTTCATGGCAATTCTTTGGTGGGCGTCACTTTTGACGAACTCAAAGAAGGCGATGCGGTTACCTTTGACATGGAGGAATCTCCAAAAGGACCCAACGCGGTCAACGTTCAGCGCGCTTAATTTACATTGAGCCGCTCAAAAAGCCCCGACCTACGGTCGGGGCTTTTTGTTTGAGTTGCGGAGGAGATAGGAGCAATAGGCAGACATTTCGGGTGATACACTCTTTCCTATGCGAACTCAAACTCGTTTTTCATACATCTATTATTGCGCGGCGCTTCTGTTGGTGGTTGGTTACTTCATTCCGCTTTCTTTATTCGCGCACGAGGTCTATGTGCTCTCGCCGTTTGAGGTACAGCGCGGTCTTGAAACGCCCGCCTTTTCTCCTTTGGAGGTGATTGTATCCAATCAGGGGAAATTTTTATTTTGGACTCTTGGCGCGATTCTTGTGGTTTCTCTCGTTTTTTTATTGTCCGTGTCGCACCGTCTTGAAAAGAGGTTTGATCCTCTCCTCATGCGCTTGAAAAAGTATACTCCATCGGTTGCGCGCGCAACCATCGGCCTTAGTTTTTTGGTAGCCGCCTACTACCAAGCGATTTTCGGGCCGGAGCTCCCGCTTTCCCTTGTGTTCGGTTCTTTTGCGCCTCTTGCGACCATAGCACTCATCGCGATAGGCATGCTTTTGGTGTTTGACCGCTACACGCGAGCGGCGGCACTCGCGGCGCTCGCGTTATTTACGGTGGCGGCGTTTGAGCAGGGGTGGTACATGCTCACGTATACGAACTATCTTGGCGGGATAGCGGTCCTCATTTTCCTCGGTACCGGAATGCAGGGGCATATCAACGATTTCATTGGGAAAATCGGTTCCACGATCGCGCCGTATCGCTTTCTTATTCTGCGCGTCACATTCGGTATATCGCTTCTCTACGCTTCCTTATACGCCAAGTTCATACATAACTATCTTGCCTTTCAGGTCGCCTCAATGCCGCTTCCAGGGTATGAGTACAGCCTTGCGTATTACTTCGGCCTCGACCCGCAGTTTTTGGTTGTGGGGGCGGGCATTATAGAAATAGTCATTGCTCTTTTCTTTATCCTGGGGCTGGAAATCCGCTTTACGGCAATTTTTCTTGAATTCTGGCTTGCACTCTCTTTGTGGTACTTCGGCGAATCCGTCTGGCCGCATCTCATCTTGATAGGCATTCCCATCGGCCTCTTTCTCCACGGCTATGACCGCTATTCCATCGAGGGGTATTTCTTGAAGAGGGGAGGCAGGGAACCGGTATTCTAAAATCTTTCCTACGCGGCTTTTTTAAATTCTTCTGAACGATTTTCCTTTGTCGTTTCAGAGTACGTTATGACGCCTTCAGGAAGGCTTTCCTCGAGCGAGTATGTCACCACTTTTGTTTCAAGATTAATTCGCACGACGCGCCGTACGATATTTTTTCTTTCCATAATATAGAGTGGCAATCCGCGCTTCGAAGCTTCTTCCATGTTCTGCCACCACTGGCTGTCTGGCACCTCTGCGGTGGCGGTTCCGGCCGCTGTGTCGCGGGCGATAACCGCGCGTGCGGGAAGCCGCGCGTATACGCCGGCGATCTGCGGATTTTCCGCAACCATTTGATTTTCCCCCACCGGGGAAGATAGAACGACTCCCGTCTCTGCCATGTCGCTCGCGGCGGAGGTGGTTTCCTGAGTCCTCGCCCTCGTTTCAGGAGCGCTCTGTGGGGCAAGGGGGGCAAGGTTTCCACTTTTCAACAATACGCCCCATTCGCTCCGCTCAGCTATTGTTGCTGGTGTTGGCTCGTCGCTTCCGCGGCGAAGCGCCGAAACAGAAAGCGGTTTTCCAGATCTAGCTTCATCGAGCTCGAAAGCAAATGGGCGCGCGCCCACGGGGGCCGAACTTGAAATTTCGGAAAATGGGTGTGCGATAAACGCATCGTTACGGACCGATGCCTGCGGAACTGTGTTTTCACTCCTTGCACCGGGCTTTTCCGGAAAAGCCAGAATGGTAGAGGCCTGTTTCTGCGAGATCGGTATTTCAGGCGCACTGTACCCGCTTGCCGAATATGTCTGCCGAGCCTCTCCATGCATTTCCGGGGCTTTCGCTTCAGGTTTTAATCCCGCATCTTTCTTTTCCTTTTCTTCGCGTGGTAGTGGCGGCTGGTAGAAACCGACTTTCTCCGTTTGCGGTGTTGTACTCTTTTCCGGTCGCACTCCATCAATTGATTGGGGAGAGGGTGGGGAAACGGCTGGTCTCTCTTTCTGTTTTTCTGCTACTGTTCCGGCTCTTGTGTCAAACGACACATTTGATGGCGCCTGCGCCTTAGTTTCCGGAGATTTTTCTGATTCGGCAATCTCTTCCGGCTTTTTGGGAGTAGCCGCGTACGGGGTGGCAGGTGTTTCCATGCCTGTAGGCTTTTCTGATTCAGTGCTTCTCCCGGCCGACGTCTTTTGTGCTTGTTCGGGAGCGCGATCTGCTTGAGATGCAGGAATCGGTTCACGAACATCGGGTCTGACACCATCCAAAGAACCAGGAAGCACAGCAGATTGTGAAGCCGGGACAATGTGCGATGGAGTTGTCGGCGCGGGGGGTGCTATTTCCGCCAGTTGCAGTGCTTGGCTTGGCACGCGAATGCCATCTACATATGAAGCCCCACCTCCGCGCTTTGAAGGGGGAATCTGGCTTGGGAAAGTTTTCGGAAATTCGGTAATCGCGCCTTTTTTCATTGCGGCAGCAGGAAACTTTGTTGCGTCTTTCATTGCTGCTACATTTTTTCCGAAGTTTTTTATACCGCTCGTTAATCCTTTCCAACCTTTTTCAAGTGGTTTTGTATCATTGCGTGCCCAGGCAAGTTGCCTGCGATCGAAAGATGCGGGAACTGGTGTTTGTCCCGTTATCATCCTTCCATATGCAAGTCCTACCATCGCTCCCGCAAACCGTTTTCCGACGACTTTGGATGCCGCTTTCGTGCTGGTAGCGAGAGCTTTGTCCGCAATCCATGAAAGAGCAGCTAATGAATACGCTTCTGCCATCAAGAGTGGTAGCATGCCTAAAAAAGGAATGAATTCTATGACAGCAAAAAATACATATCTCACGAGGAATCTTCGTTCGAGCAAGCTCACGCCGTTTATGACGAATATGAATCCAATAATGAATTGGGCTATGATGTCGATGATGGCGCCTACCCCGGGAATAAAACCGAGTAGACCGAATAGGTCGAATAAGCCGGCAAACAGCAGAAGGAAAGCGAAATCGGAAGTGTCGATTCGGTAGTGGACTTTTGGCGTTGGAGTATCGCCTTGATAGGCATCGTGCGCTTCATTGTCAGCCGCTCGTTGTTGCGCCGCGGCCTGCGCTCGAGTCGGGGGGCCTTGGACTTCGCCAGTTTCAGGGGGCATGTCTTTATTCTAGCAACCTATGCGGACTTGACGCGGAACTATGCGGAACAGACGCGGATAAATAAAACCCGCTTTGACGTTTCGTCAAAGCGGGTTTTAAGAAAAATAACTTTCGGCGTACGTTCCGCGGCCTGTCCCTGCCTGCGCCAAGGCTTCGGCAGGCAGGCGCATCAAGTCGGCGTACGTTAGGCCTTTTTGCCTAATATTTTAAACATCTTCGTGCCGCAAACGGAACAGATTCCCGTCATGGCGCGCCTGGTTCCCCCGCCTTTTGCGGCCATGGAAACCTCCTTTGCATCATTCATGTCACGCTTGGTCTTACACTTAACGCAATAACCTATTTCGGCCATAAAAATTAAGATTAGCTAGTACCCAGTCAGTATACCAAATAAGGCACTTTCAAGGGGAGGGGAGTGCATAAACGCCAAAAATGTATAGCAGGAGCTTATTGAATTGTACGAGGGTCACCCTCGTACAGTGGATGTACGAGGGTGACCCTCGTACAGGAAAAGCCTTATTTAAAGGCTCAAATTGTAGACATCGGTTTCCCGCTTGCGGAAACCAAGTTTTTCATAGAGCTTATGAGCCGCCACACGAGAAGGGCGGGAGGTAAGATTGATTGAGCCCGATTTTTTGAGGCGAGCCGTAGCAATGAGCTTTTTCATAATTTTTTCTCCAAAACCCTGCCCGCGGTAATCTTCATCAACTACCAGGTCTTCCACGTATCCAGTCATTTCCCCGACTTTCTGTACGATATAAAGTGTACCCATTCCGATAACGCGTTCCGCGTCTTTGACAGTCACGACCGCAGTGTTTTTATCGGAGAGAATTGCCCTAAGTTCGGCAAGGGTTCCCGCAGTTTTCTCCTTGTCCTCGCGAAGTATGGCAAGGAGCCGGTTTATGTCCCGAAGCGTCGAGGGAGTTGCCTTTTTTAGAATGCCGATAGTCACCATTTTTAAATCGTATCCTAGCTTCGTTAAAGTCGCAATCTGTACCTTGTGCCGTGTATCTTGGTTACCGCTTTTCTGACTCGCTTCATTCAGCCCTGAAGCAGAGCTATGAGCGCGAGGCATGCGGTGATAATTTTCCACGATCGTGGAAAATTATCACCGCCAACTGAAGAAGGCACCTCTGTCTCTGTTCGCGGGGTACTTTATTGCTTGATATACTAATGACGTGCAACCCGCGTATGCATACGCACTTCTCGGAATCGGTTTTATTATTATTCTCGGAGCTCTGTTCTTTGGGAGTTCCAATGTGAAACCTATAATCTATAACCTAGAATCTAGCACCATGGATACACTCACTCTACAAAGTTCTGCATTTGAGAACGGCGCAACTATTCCTTCAAAATACACTTGCGATGGCGACCGTACGCTTTCTCCGCCGTTATCTATTTCAGGAATACCGGAAGGCACTATCTCTCTCGCGCTTGTCATGGACGACCCCGATGTGCCGAAGGCGCGCCGGCCCGATGGTTTTTTTGATCATTGGGTGGTGTATGACATTTTGCCTCCGGAGGGCGGCGGGGTCCTCCAGATTCCGGAAGGCGCGATGATTGGTATCGCTGGTTTGAACAGTGCGGGAGAGGCCACATACACAGGCCCCTGTCCGCCTTCAGAATTTAAACCGTCAGAGCATCGGTATTTTTTCAAGCTCTACGCGCTTTCCGGGACCGTGAACTTTGTTACAGCGCCAACGAAGCAGGAATTACTTGACGCGATAGAGGGACAGGTGATAGAGAATGTAGCATTGATGGGTCGATACAAGCGAAACGCAAAAAGCATATAGCACAAAACACATAGCATGCTTCTTTCTGTTCCATGTTCTATGCTGTATGTCTGACACACGGAAACAATACAGAGTGCATGTGACCACGAACTCACGGCGGGAGTATCTGAAAGAGAAGAAAGAAGAGGTGTTGGAGGTCGCGGTGCGGGAAAAACCAAAAGAGGGAAGAGCAAACGAGCGAGTGAGGGAATTGGTGGCGGATTTCTGCCGCGTGCCGGTTAAAAATGTTAGGATTATCAAAGGGGCGTATTCTTCAGGTAAGATAGTACTAGTCTATGATACGAATCAACATTAAAGCGACGGGTTCCGTAATGTTAACTGGCGAGGTGCGTGGGTTTGTGGAAGAGAAAGTCGGGAAGCTGGGGAAGCTCTTGGATCCGTCGGACCAAACGATACTTGCGGAGGTGGAAGTCGGGTCAGTAAGCCAGTCGCGCACGGGGGATTCGTACCGTGCGGAAATCAACCTCACGTTTGCCGGAGGATTTGTGCGTGCGGAAGCGACACGCGAGACCCTGCACACCGCGCTTGATGCGGCGGTTGATGATGCACAAAGAGAAATCCGCCACACGCGCACCAAACACCGCGACCTCATGCGGCGAGGCGCCGCCAAGTTCAAAGACTTTCTCCGGTATTTCAATCGTGGCAAGTAAAGAGGCTTAACTCTTTAGCTGTGGACATCGTATGTCCACAATTTTATTGTGTCATAGCAGTAGCTGTGGACATACGATGTCCACAGCTATATCCGCATGAAATCCGCGTAGGCCATTTCTTTTTTTCCTTCAGGGATAATTCGTGTAATGAGAAAAGAGCCGTTTGTATATTCAGCATCGATAATCTTGACGCGGACGTTTTTTCCGTTTCGTTTTGTAAAAAAGTATGTGCCGGGCCAGCCGTCATAGGCACAGAATTTGAGATAGTTTTTGTAGTCATCGGCCGAGATGTCCAGAAGCCCGTCTTCTTTTCGTATTTTTTTTGTGAACGTCGCTTTTGCATGCTCTTGGGGCTCGGCTTTGAGCGTCCTTTCTATCCACGGGGGTATAACTTCCGCAAGCAGTTTTCCGCCGGCTCGAGCAAGAATCTCGCCGAGGATGCCCGCTTTCAAAGGCCGATCGGAAGTAATGGATGCGTGCGCCACTATGGGTCCGTGGTCCAGCTCTTCGTCCAAGAGCATGATAGTCACACCTGTTTCTTTCTCATCCGCGAGTATCGCGCTTTCAATGGGGGTGGGTCCGCGGAAACGGGGGAGAAGGGACGGATGGACGTTCAGTGTTCCGTGCCGTGGCAGTTTCAATATCTCCGCGGGGATGATGGTGCCGTATGCCGCTACCACGAAGAGATCCCATTCGGTATTGAAAAGGATGTCCATTTCCGGATCCTCGGAAGAAAGCTTTTTCGGTTGGATAACCGCCGTACCATGGGCGAGCGCCCATTCTTTTGCGGGCGGCGCCGCCCGCAAAAGCCCGCGTCCGGCCGGTTTGTCCGGCTGAGTAATTACCACCGCAGGCAGGATTCCCGCCTTTTCGAGCTCCTCGAGGACAAAGACCGCGATCTCCGGTGTCCCGAAAAACCCTATGGCATATTTGTCAGATGTTTTTTTATTCATTGCATCTTTTCATCGTATCGTATCGTATTGATTATTCGATGTATCGAATAAAACCATTCGATGTATCGTATAGTCATTTTTTGTGTTTTTCTTCGTTTTTGGAAGAGTCTTCATCCTGAAAAACTTCTTCCGCTTTCTCCACATACAGGATGCCTTCCAAATGGTCGCACTCGTGCTGGAAGACCTGTGCCACAAGTCCCGCTCCGCCGCGCTCTATTTTCTTTCCCTGCTCGTCATATGCGCGCACGCTTGCTTTCGGCGCACGCAATACTGTGCCATGCCAGTTTGGCACCGAAAGGCACGCCTCGTCCATCAATTCTTTTTTCTTAGACATTCGGACGATTTTCGGATTCACGAACGCGATATCGGGGAACACATTGATCTCGGCAGAACGCTCTTTTCCTTCCATAATGAACCCGCGCACCACAAAGATGCGGTAGGGGAGGCCTATTTGGTTTGCCGCAATCGCGACTCCATGCTCGGTGGTACGCAGTGACACCGACATGCGCTTCAGCATGCTTTTCAATTTCGGCGTACCAAAGAGTTCTTTCGGTACTTCTTTTGCAACTTCTTTGAGCACCTTCGCTCCGCGGATGACGATTTTGTCCATATCACATAACACGTATCATAAAACACGTGCCCTGTACATCTCTGGTTGCCCTCTGTTTCATGTTTTGTGCTCCTCTGTTAGACAATTTCATCCGGATCAATGATGACTTCAACGGCAGGGGGTAGCGCGCGCAATCGTTCCGCTAATTCTTCATTTGGCCAGTCCTTTTTTGGCAGGCGTATGACTGCGCGGGCAAGAAAATGGCCCTTGCCTATCGATTCAGCCGGTAAGGGGCCGACCAGATCGTATCCAGAGAAAATTTCCTGTATGGTGAGTCTTAGTTTTTCAACCGCGGCCTTGGTTCCTCTCCATGAAAGACCGACGAAGACGGTAAAGGGCGGGTAGCCGAACTGCTCCCGTTCCGCTATTTCCTTGCGGTAAAAATCCACGGGGTTTCCTTCAGCAATCGCCTTCATAACGGCATGGTCGGGTTTTCTTGTTTCCACGATCAGTTTGTTTTCCGCGCGTTCGCGGAGATAGAAAAGAATAGAGAGCGTATGCTCGTGCGCCCTCCATGCGGAGGAGGACAAGAGACTGTCCACGGATGCGACTATGGCCAGCTCTACCGGTTCCGTAAGGTAGGGGAGCATGCGCTCCGTTCCGGCGAGTATAGAGCCTGTCGTGGTGAAAAATCTTTCGGCGATCTTTTTTGCTTCAGGGTGTGACCGCGCGGTGTCGGTCGTGAGAACAAAAAGGGGCGCCTTGGGGAATGACTTTGCAAGCTCTTCCACAACACGCTCAATGCCAATGCCAAGCGTCACCAAGTTCCATCCGCCGCAATTTCTGCACGAACTCTCCGCGGGCAACTCTGCTCCCGAGCGGTGCGAAATGAATACGTTTCCCTCGACAGTCTTGTGGAGGACCATCGGCGTACCAGTCTCGACGTCGGTAACCGGCGTGCCGCAGTCGTTGCAGACGGTCAAAGGAGCAAGGCCGCGCCGCGCGGCGAAGACGACGACGCGCCCGCCTCGCGAAAGTTCCTCTCCGATTATTTTTTTTGTTTTTTCGGTCAGTGTGGTGAAAATCCGTTTTTCGCCGCGAGCGCCGTCGGTTTTGCGCGCATCAATGATGAGGGTCTCCGTGGAGCCGCTTGCGCGCATCTGAATCCGCGCAAACTCTTCTCCGCCGTTTTCCGCGCGATAGCGCGATTCCGCGCGGAGAGGGAAATCGGCGACGATGAGGCGTGTGCCAGTTTCTTTTGCCAGCGATTCCGCCGCACGGCGCATATCAAGATACGGGCGTGTAAGCGCTCGGTAGCCCCTCGCGCTTTCGCGCTCAACAACAAACGTTTCAAAGCGGCGCGGGATTGAAAGGGTGAATCCGGTTCCCACGACCAAGAGCGGCTTGGGTTCAGTAATCGCACGATTCCAGAGCTCGATTAATTTCTTTTTTGGTATCTCTCCGGTCATACGCACGACTTGTGTTTCAATGCCGCGTTCCACTTCGCGGGCAAGCGTCTCGGCTTCTATCACGGTCGGCGCGAGAATCAAAACGGATGCGCCGCGGGCGAACGATTCGCGCGCGAGATTCCGGTAGGTGCGTATGCGCTCCCCCCGCTCCGCCTGAAAAATGAGAAAGTCTGGTTTCACCGCAGCCAAGCTTTCAATGAGCGGCGCTTTTTCGAGTTTCGTGAACGAATGAATGATGGTCTGCGAGGTGAGCGCAGACAGCGCCGCTCCGTGGTGTATGCCCGCGAAGAGGGCTGTTTCTTTTGCCGCATTGATAAAAGCGGGGCTGAAGATGCGGCGCGGTTCGGCTTTCCCCAATTTTTTCAGAGTAAAATCTGCAGAGCGCAGGTCAAGTTTTTCATCACGCACATCGCGCGATTCTATGACGATGCCGGAGATTGCACGCCCCCGTACGGAGGCTGACACGAGACTCCCCGCCGCAACAGGCGTTTTTGAAAAAAATGTTAGGGAGTCTCGGAAGACTCCGCGCGCGACCGGAATCACTCGGACGGTGAACATACGACGAGTGTATCACTCGACGTATAAAACATGGAGCGTGAATCATGGTTCCATGCTATGTGCTCTATGCTACGCTATCGGCATGGCCGATATGTTCGTCATTGACGGTTTGGCCGGAAAAAAGACGCTTGCTGGCAGTATCGCCGTCGGCGGTTCTAAAAACGCGCTTCTCTCCGTCATGGCCGCCTCTCTCCTTGTTGAGGGAGAATCCGTATTTGAAAACGTTCCGGATATAGCAGACCTCGCTTCCATGAGCCGCTTACTTGAAGGGTTAGGCGCCTTTGTAACGCACCGGAAGGGTACGGTTTCTATCAGCGCGAAGGAACTCTCTGGAGCCGTGTTTGATCAATCAGCGGCAAAATCTTTGCGCGCAAGCATTCTTCTCATTGGACCGGTTCTCGCCCGCCTGCGCCACGTGACGTTCCCGCATCCGGGCGGCGACGTGATAGGAGAGCGGCCGATAGATATTTTCCTGTCGGCCTTTGAAAAAATGGGCGCCACATGCACTCAAGCGGGAGACACCTACGAGCTTTCGGCGCCGAACGGTCTTTTGGGAGGAACAATTTTTTTTCGCATGGTTTCGGTGACCGCAACCGAAACTCTGATGATGGCGGCAACTGCCGCACATGCGCCGGTTATTCTCAAAAATTGTGCGGTGGAACCGGAAGTTGTGGCAACCGCAGAATTCTTGAAAACATGCGGCGCCCGCATAGAAGGCGCGGGGACGCCCACGATTCAGATTCATCCTTCTTCTTTGTCCGCATCGGAGAAGCCCTTCGTCATCATTCCTGACCGCATTGAAGCCGCTAGTTTCATTGCACTCGGAGCCCTGGCCGCACGCGATCTTACCATTACCAATATTGATACATCGCACTTGGACGCGATTCTGGATGTATTGGAGCGAATGGGCGTGCCGTTTTCCACGTCCTCGAGCGCGGTGCGTATCCAAGCGCCGGATTTTTTACATCCTATGCGTTTGCGTACGCATGAGTATCCGGGTTTCCCGACGGATGCGCAGGCACCCACTATGGTGTTGTTGACGCAAGCCGAAGGAGAGAGCGATGTTATCGAGAGCGTGTTTGATGGGCGCCTGAATTACACATCGGAATTGGTCCGGATGGGTGCAACTATTACTCTCGTCAGTCCCCATCGCGCGAACATTCGCGGCAAAACTCCTTTGAAAGCGGCGGACATAGAAAGTCCGGACTTGCGGGCAGGCTTGGCGTTTGTTCTTGCCGCAATAATCGCAGACGGTACGTCAAAAGTTGGCGGCGCGCACTTGGTTGACCGCGGCTATGAAGCGATAGAAAAGAGGCTTCAAGATGTAGGAGTTTCGATTAGGAGAGTGTGAGAGGAATCTGTGTGGCCTATGATGTTGTACACGGACACCTTTCCGGCTGTCGTTTTGACGAAAAATGAACCCAGTACTTCTTGTATTTCCACTTCCTTTTTTTTAAACCGAATCACCACTGTGATTTTGTCTCCGGGCTTCATTTCTTTAGTCGTGGCGTAGGCGCTCTCAAACGGAGCAACGAGCGGTTTCTCTTTCCATACGTAGAAAGAGTACACCATGTCGAATTACTTTGTCAAACCTATCGGAAGATGGCCTTTTTGATACACTTTGAGCAATGTCTTTCTTTTCTCCCAAGCTTGGCATTGACCTTGGTACCACGACGACCTTGGTATTCGTGCCGGGCTCGGGCATTGTCCTCAATGAGCCTTCCGTGGTTGCGGTATCCGAGGGGGACAAAAAAATTCTTGCCATAGGCACGGACGCGAAAGAGATGATAGGCCGCACACCGGATTCCATTATCGCGTACCGCCCCATGAAAGACGGCGTGATTGCGGATTACCGGGTGACAGAGGCGATGCTCCGCTACTATATCCGCAAGGCCCTTGGCGCGTGGAACCTGTTCAAGCCGGACGTTATCGTTTCCGTTCCCGCAGGAGTTACTTCAACCGAAAGACGCGCAGTGGTTGAAGCGGCGCTCAAAGCCGGTGCCAAAAACGCCTACGTCATCAAGGAGCCGATACTCGCGGCAATAGGGGCGGGCATTCCCATCCAAGAGCCGCGCGGCCACATGATAGTAGACATAGGCGGAGGCACGATAGATGTTGCGGTTATTTCGTTAGGCGGCATGGTCGCCTCGACTTCCGTTAAATGCGCGGGGAACCGGATAGACCAAGCAATTGCCGACCACATCAAGAAAACCTATAACCTCGCGATAGGCGACAAGACGGCGGAGGATATTAAGATTGAAATCGGCTCGGCTGTGCCCGTGGAAGAGGAGCTCTCTATGACTATCAAGGGCCGTGATATTCTCTCTGGCTTACCGCGTACCGCAACTGTCTCCACGAACGAGATAGTGCGCGCCGTTTCGCGGGAGTTACGCGAGATGATAAAAGCCATTCGAAATGTTCTCCAAGAAACCCCGCCAGAACTGGCGGCGGACATCATCGACCGCGGCATCATCATGACCGGAGGCACGTCGCAGTTGCGGCATTTTCCAGAATTGGTATTTCGGCGTACGGGCGTACATGCGGTTTTGGCCGACGAGGCGGCGTTCTGCGTTGCCAAAGGTACTGGCATTGCACTAGAGCATCTTGAAACCTATAAAAAGACAATGACGACGAAGCGGCGCTAATACGGACGCCTACGCGGACTTGACGCGGAACGAACGCGGAATAATTATGGCTGACCAGAATAAAGAATTGTTAGACACTTTTATTTTAATCTTCTTTGCTTTACCAGTGTGTATTCTTTTGCCGCTGTTTACATTTTTCAATGAAATCTACCAAACTGAAATTATACCTGCCAGTAAACTTTCTTCAGCCAAGGAGATCGTAGTTGGTCAACTGTATCCCGCTGATGAAGCAACATTGAGTCAGGCTAAGAAGCTTTTTGTAACGACATTAGGATTTGGCTTTCTGGAATATGATTTTTCTGTACAGAATTTTGGGTTATTACGAGCAAATGGGAAATCAATCAGCTACGATTTAGTGATTACCGGTGCAAGTGGAAAGCAAAACGTATTAAGGTATGGTGAGAAAAAAATTCTCGGCAGAAAATTAGAATCAAAAGAAATTTCAGATATATTCTCGTCTTTCAGCTATAGTCAGAATTCTGTACTGAACGAAACGTTTTGGAGCGAACAACAGCTTAAAAGCAATGAGCCCCTTCTTTTAACCTTTGAAGACATTGACGGGTCCATCAAATTGGTGAAGTATCCTACGCTTTTGAGCATCGTTCTACTATACTTATTTACTCTTATTTTCGAGATAACTTTTTTGAATCTTTTAAAGGAAGCGTCGATGCTCTTTTCTAAGGGAGTAATCGAGTATTTTAAAAGCTAAGTCTGCGTTTTTTCGCGTCCAGTCGGTGTCAGTCCGCGCTTGAGTCCAACTTCTTGATGTCGGACATCAAGATAGTCCGGGAATACGGTATGATTTAGAGGATGAAGGTGCAGGAACTAGCTGGGCTCAAGGATTTACATCACGCGTATATCGTCGAGGGCTCGGCAGAGCATGGCGCAGGCGAGGTGCTTTCAATGCTTCAAAAGAGGGGAGTCACAACGAAAGGCAACCCTGATGTGCTGGCACTTTCTTATTCAGAGCTTTTAGTTGATCATGCAGGTGAAATTTCCGCATACGCGTCACTGAAGCCCTTGGAGGAGGCGAAGTACATCATTCTGTCGTTTTCGCGCGCGACGCGCGAAGCGCAAAATGCGCTTCTCAAGGTAACGGAAGAAGCGCTCGGGCACACGATTTTTTTCTTCTGTGTGGACGCGGTGGGGCATCTTCTGCCGACACTACGGTCTCGAGCGATCGTTGTGTCGGCAGGCGATAGAGGGAAGGAGGAAGAGGGAGGAGAGGAGGCTCGGGAATTTTTGAAAGAGGGCTATACCAAGCGCCTAGCCGTGGTAGATAAAATGACCGGTTATATCTCAAAGACACAGGATCGATTGCCGGTCCGAGCGTTTGTAAGAGAATTACTTACTCTCGGACATACACAGAAACTTCCTGCGCTGGCGTTGCGCGACCTACTCGACGCCGACCGGTATCTGCGCATGCAGGGCTCTTCGCCGAAAGCCATCCTCGGACACCTAGCCGTTACCTTACCAAGGACGGCAAGCACGAAGCACTAAACCCTAAATCCGAAACAAGCTCGAAATCCTAAATTTCAAACTTTTAAAATTTTATGCTTAGAATTTGTTTCGAGTTTCGTACTTTGGATTTCGTATTTTTTCCCTGTACAGTACCCCAGTGAGGTTGTACACTATTTTCCATGCACAATCTTTCTGGGTTTAAACAATCTGCCACCGAAAAGATAGACTGGCTCTCACGCGAGCTTCAAGGATTACGCACCGGTCGCGCAACGCCCGTTCTTTTGGACGGTGTGTCGGTGGAGGTCTACGGCTCGCGCATGAAGCTCGCGCAAATCGCTTCCATAACCGTTGAGGATGCGCGTTCCTTGTATGTGAACCCGTGGGACAAGGGGCAAACAAAGGAGATTGAGAAAGCCATTGTGCTCGCGGATCTAGGAGTTTCTGCCGGCTCCGATGACAAAGGCGTGCGGGTCTCTTTTCCGGAATTGACACAGGAGAGGCGTCAGCAACTGATAAAACTAACGCGCGCGAAGCTTGAAGAAGCGCGTGTGGCACTTCGCGGCGAGCGCACAAAAGTAATGGATGACATTGAAAAGCGCGAAAAGGCAGGCACCATGGGAGAGGATGATGCGAAGCGCGCAAAGGCTGACGCGCAGAAAATTGTAGACGAAGTAAATAAGAAGCTTGAGGATCTTACGGAGAAAAAGGAGAAGGAACTTCAATCATAAATCGTGACAACCCCCTTTAGTAACGCCGAAGGGCGGCGGATGCAAGATTTTATCCTCGGACAGCGATACGAAGAGAGAAAATTATCATGTCTTGGCTGTGGAGCAAGTTGTACCTTTAACACTGTAGAAGGAAAACGGGGAAAAGATCCCATTCTAAAAATACTTCAATGTAATAGCCGAGGCTGTAAGGGCAAAAAAACGAATCATAGAGAGAGAGTTATTCGTAGTTTTATTGCATGAGCATCTTTATTTTCATCGTCATCCTCGTCGTCTTGGTAGTAGGGCACGAGTTCGGGCATTTTCTTGCGGCAAAGGCGGCAAAGATGAAGGTACTGGAGTTCGGCGTCGGGTTCCCGCCGAAATTGTGGGGAAAGAAAATCGGCGAGACCGAGTATTCCGTGAACGCGCTCCCGTTCGGCGGGTTCGTTCGCATCTTCGGAGAAGATGCCGCGGATGTACGCGGAATGGACGCGGATTTAACGCGGAAGGGAACTTCCCCCGCCCCCAGTTCCATATATGGAACT
>DATDST010000025.1:0-17934 GCA_036517815.1 Minisyncoccota bacterium
CATTATAGCAAATCTCACTATTTTGTCAAACAGCGCTACTATGGAGGGGCATGGCTCGCGTTCTTCCTCAATCATTTTTCAGACGGCCCACTTTGGAAGTTTCCCAAGACCTTCTCGGCAAATATCTTGTGCATAAAGTTCATGGAAGGGAAGTTGCCGCGATAATCACGGAAGTGGAGGCATATGACGGGCCTTTGGACAAGGCATCCCACGCGCACAAAGGTGTGACAAAGCGTAACGCCGTGATGTTC
This sequence comes from Minisyncoccota bacterium, assembly GCA_036517815.1. Taxonomy (GTDB): domain Bacteria; phylum Patescibacteriota; class Minisyncoccia; order Phycocordibacterales; family Phycocordibacteraceae; genus Phycocordibacter. The sequence goes on from DATDST010000025.1 coordinate 252, forward strand.
GGAGAGGCAGGGCATTGGTATGTGTACCTGTGCTATGGAATCCACGAGATGCTGAACATAGTTACCAGTCCCAAAGGATACCCCGCAGCCATCCTCATCCGCGGCGTCGTACTTGATTTTCCTGCCGATTCTTATTCTAGTATTTTGCCTGCCCGTCCGAAGTCAGACGCAGGCGGGCAAAATACTAGAATAGTAGGGCCGGGGCGTGTTACGAAATTTCTTGGCATTACCCGCGCCTGTACCGGCAAATCGGCAAACCGGAAAACTGGCCTCTGGATTGAAGATAGGGGAGTCGTGATCCCTAAAAGCGCCATCAAAAGAAGCCCCCGCGTGGGCGTAACGTACGCGGGACGAAAGTGGGCAGGGAAATTATATCGCTTTTATATGCAACCTCCACGGCACTAAATCTCCATATAGATGCATGTGTTAATTTCACACGGCCGTGTGAAATTAACACATGCAGTTAGACATTGTGTGAAATAAAAAACGGTCCAAAAAGTTAGTAGTGTGTTTGTAGATAGAACAAAGGATTGCCCGTGACACCCACGCCATTTGGGTGAATGAATTGCTGAAAAATTTCTGTAGGATCTGTTTCCGGTGATTTCTTTTTGTGCACACTAGGAGGAACCTCTTGTTCTGGTGTAGTTGCAGATATTCCTTCTTTTCCCTCGCTCATACAAAAAGTTCATCTACAACCGCTTTAACGTCACTTCCATCCGCTTTGCCCTTCAGCTCTTTCATGAGGGCGCCCACGAGCTGACCTGCTTTTGATGTACCCTCCTTCGCCAAGGCTTCGGCGGGCAAGTCCGCAAACATTTCTGCTTTCTTTGCTATAGCGATTTTCTTAATGTCGTCACGGCTCATCATGGCAGGGAGGCCCGCCTGCGCTAAGGCTTCGGCGGACAGGTAGGCTTCCAAGAGCGCCCGCTCTTTTTCTTCTTTCTCCGCAAGTTCGGCTCTGCCGCCGCCGCGGAATGCATCTGCGGCTTCTTTTCTTTTTTTCACCTCACGGCGGATAATCGCGAGCACATCCTCGTCCGCTAGTTCTTCATCCGGCTTTCTTTTTGTAGCGACTAATTCATTTGTGAACGCCGCCACAAGGCCGCGCAAGGTATCCAAGCGCAGTCGGTCTTTTGCCCTCATCGCGTCGGGGATTTCAGATTTGATTTGAGTTTGTAGCATCATTTTTTATTTCCTTTGATGCGTTTTCGTGCCTTTTCCAAATTTATGACGTTTCCAGATTTTCTACGTCCTTTCTCATAACTTATCCAACATATCCTGCCTCCAGTCTTCTATTGGACGACCTAAAAAGACCGCAAGAACTCTTTCAGGAGAGATACGGGATCCTTGAGAGCCTCTTGGTTTTTTCTCGGTCACGTAGAAATTATATCCTTTATTCTTGCTATAATCAATCCAATGGAAACACTCCTAATTGGCCTTGTCGTTCTTCTGCTTCTCGCCAATGCGGGCGTGTTGGTATACCTATTTACGCGAAAGAAGGAGGGCGGGGGGGAAGGGGTGTCCTTGCTCCAAGAGCGGATTGCCGAGCTGTCCCGCACGATGGATGAACGGATGGACAAGACATCGCAACACCTCACACAATCGGTGCAAACGCAGATGTCGGAATCGTTTCGGCTTATTAAAGACGTGACGGCAGGCCTCACGAAGCTTGATGAAACCAACAAACAGGTAGTCTCATTTGCCGAACAGCTTCAGCACTTGCAAGACATCCTTCAGAATCCGAAACAGCGCGGGGTCCTCGGCGAATATTATTTGGAAACGGTTTTGAAAAACGTAATGCCCCCCGGTTCATACCAGATGCAGTATGCGTTCAAGAATGGAGAAATAGTGGATGCGGCCGTATTCGTCAAAGACCGCGTCATTCCCGTTGACTCTAAATTCTCGCTTGAAAATTACAATAGAATTCTTGAATCGCGTGACCCTGTGGAGCGCGAACGGCTGGAGCGCGCGTTTAAGCAAGACTTGAAGATGCGTATAGATGAGACTTCTAAATATGTGAGACCGGACGAAAATACGATGGAGTTTGCTTTCATGTTTATCCCTTCCGAAGGCGTGTACTACGATTTACTTATTAATCAGGTGGGAACGGTCAAAACGAACACGCGCGATCTTATAGAGTATGCCTTCGGGAAAAAAGTCATCATCGTATCCCCGACATCTTTTTTGGCGTATCTCCAGACGGTTCTCCAAGGCCTTAAAGCGCTCCAAATAGAAGAACAGGCAAAAGATATCCAGAAACGGGTAGGGGAGTTAGGGAAGCATTTGGGGAGCTACGACGACTATATGAAAAAGCTTGGCAACACGCTCCAGACCTCCGTGAATCACTACTCTGCGGCGTATCGGGAGTTCGGGAAGATAGACAAAGACGTCCTTCGCATCACCGGCGAGTCCGCGGGTGTCTCACCATTGTCGATTGCCGGACCGCAACAGGACGAGTAAGAAGTTGGCGTTTGACCCGAGTGGGTCTTTCTCCCAAAATAATCTGTATCAGGTGATCGAGTGCTGTGTCGTAGCCTTTTTCGCCATGACCGGCGATAACCTCTTCGCGTAATGATTCGAGCACAGACACCGCTCTCCACGGTTCACTGTCTTCGAGTGCGCGTTTTTGCACATCCGAAAGATGCACTTCAATAACAGGAAGTCGAGTGTCTTTTAGAGCTTCACTGATTGCTCTTGAGTAGTGAGTAAATGCGCCCAAGTTTGCAATGATTCCTTTTGCCTCCGGACTTCGATGCTGCAAGAAATCGATAATCGCGCCTTCTGAGTTGGATTGGTACGCCTCAATGCGAAATTCTTTCTTGGCAGCACGCGCCGTAATCCGTTTCTCTATATCATTGAGAGTTGCACTTCCGTAGTGGCTGGGATCACGACTACCAAGCATATTGAGGTTTGCGCCATGTATGAGCAAAATTAATTTGCCGGCCCTTTCTTGCTGAACCCGTCTTGCGGCGGCATCAAAGCGGGACCCTCTCCTCTTTTCGTATTTTTTTGGCATTGAGGTTCGTACTATAACGAAATTTCTACCATCTGCAATACGCTACCTACCGCACCAGTACAAAGTACTAATATACGGTGCCTTTTTAGGGTACACTAGCCATATTATGTGCGGAATATTTGCCTATACCGGAAATAAAAAAGCTCTTCCGCTTCTCGTGAACGGGCTCTTGGCGCTTGAATATCGCGGCTATGATTCCGCCGGCATCTACACGTCCGAGGATGGGCTTTTCAGAAGCGAAGGCGCGGTGGCGAAATTGATTGACACGCTTCCGGAGGAGGGAGGAGGTACCTGCGGTATTGCGCACACCCGCTGGGCCACGCACGGCGTGCCCTCACAAAAAAACGCTCACCCGCACGCGGGTGGCAAAAGCAAAGGAGTGCTTCACCTCGTCCATAACGGCATCATTGAAAACTATCGCGAACTCAAAGAAGAGCTAATGGCCAAAGGATATGAATTTCTCTCCGATACCGATTCTGAAGTCTTGGCACAACTCATAGCACACGATCTTGAAGAAGGATTGTCTCCGAAAGACGCTCTGGTCTCTGCACTCTCGCGCGTCCGCGGAACCTACGGCATTGCCGTCATTTTTTCCAAAGAGCCTGATACCATTTATGCCGCCGCTTTGGGAAGCCCTATTCTCCTTGGCGTGGGCGACGGTGAGATGTGTGTTGCCTCCGACGCTTCCGCTATCGCTCCCTATACAAAAAAGATTGTCTACCTCAAAGATGGAGAATATGTCGTGGTTACGCCGACTTCGTATGAAATACGGACCTTAAACCACGAGATAGCCATGCGGGAACCCGAAATAGTAGACATTGATGTTACGGCAATGCAGAAAAAGGGTTACCCGCATTTCATGCTGAAAGAAATCATGGAAGCGCCGGAAGTTTTAAAGAACACCATTCGCGGCCGCTTGAACGCGCGCGAAGGCACGGTCAAGCTCGGCGGTTTGGAGAGCGTTGCGGATACATTGAAAAGCATCACCCGCCTTACGATAACGGCCTGCGGCTCGGCCTATTTTGCGGGACTCTATGGAAAAACCATTATTGAGGAATATGCAAAGATTCCTGTTGACGTGGTCTTGGGCTCCGAGATGCGCTATCGTCCCATCTTTACTGACGGCAGTGAAGCGGTGCTTGCTATCTCGCAATCGGGAGAAACTGCGGATACTTTGGCTTCCGTGAAAGAGGCGAAGAAACACGGCCTCCTTACTCTCGGTTTGGTAAACGTTGTCGGTTCCACCATTGCACGCGAAGTGGATGCGGGCGTGTACACGCACGCGGGGCCGGAGATAGGCGTTGCTTCCACCAAAGCGTTCGTTTCGCAATTGGTCGCGCTCGCTCTTCTCGCGCTGTACCTCGGGCGCATGAGAAATCTTTCAGACGTGCGTGCAAAGGAGCTTGCAGAGGCGGTTGCCGAATTGCCTCAACACATAGAAGAGATTTTGGAGAGAAAAGAAGAGATAGAAAAGATAGCGAAAAAATATGCGAATGTATCCAACATGCTCTACATCGGGCGCAAGTACAATGTTTCAACCGCGTACGAGGGTGCGTTGAAGGTTAAGGAAGTGGCGTACCTGCACGCGGAAGGATATCCGGCCGGCGAAATGAAACACGGGCCTATCGCCATGATTGATGAGAAGTTTCCGACCCTCGCCATTGCCCCTTCGGATTCTGTATATGAAAAGATGATTTCAAACATTGAAGAGATACGCGCGCGCAAGGGGCCCGTGATAGCTCTTGCGACAGACGGAAACAAAACGATTGAAAAAATCGCGGATGACGTGCTGTGGATTCCTAAAACCATAGAATCTCTGACCCCGATTATTGCCACGGTTCCACTCCAGCTTTTTGCGTATTACACGGGGGTTGCCCTTGGGCACAATGTGGACCGTCCGCGAAATCTCGCGAAAGCGGTCACGGTCGAGTGAGAGAGGGTAAAGAAAACTTGTTTTCTTTACCGAACGAAGGAAGACCGAAAGCTAGGCTTACTGTTGAGTGATTGGATATTCTCGAACGAACGATGACAGAAAGGTCCCCTTACCGTGGAATAATCACCCATGGTCGACATCGGATGTCGACCATAGGTTGATGTTGACAGTCTGTTTTTCTTTTCACTCGCTACGTTTGAAGTGAACAAAAGAAATACGAAGGACTTTGAGCTTACCAATGTGGGACATCCGATGTCCCACATTGGTGGGAAGGTGGTGATGTGGTAGAATAGCGTTCATGAAAATCGCAGTCATAAAAACAGGAGGGAAGCAGTACCTCGTCACGGAAGGGGAGACTATAACCATAGAAAAGCTGGGTAGTGCGGAGGGTAGTGCAGTCTCTTTCGAGGTGCTTCTAACCGATGACGGGGCTACAACCGAGGTTGGCACTCCTCTTGTTTCAGGAGCCAAAATAGAGGGTACGGTAGTCTCGGAGGGAAAGGCGAAGAAGCTTACGGTTGTCAAATACAAGGCCAAAAGCCGTTACTTTAAGAAGCGCGGCCATCGTCAGCCGTTCACGAAGGTGAGGATCGATTCTATCTAAATATCGTCTGAAGTTTAGATGTTATAAGCGCATCTTGAGAAAAATTACGGCCGCATAACTCTATGACTTTCGAATTGCCTCTAAAAGACGCGCCTAATGCAAGAGAGATAGGGAAGTTGTTAAGGATACAACTCGAAGCGATTCGCAGGCGTACAGGCGGAGAACACAAACAGCTTACTGAAGGAGAGATTATTCAACTTATACTATGGAGGATGGACCAGTTGGAAGGAAAAAAAACACATCGGTTTCTTCAGGCTGCCACAGAATTTGAATTAGTCTTTTCTCCTCCTCGGATAAACCGAGACAGAATAAAAGAAGCTATCTTGGGGTCGCAAAAACTCAACAGAAAACCAGTGGGTTAGCGGAGAGAAAACCCCTACGCGCGATTTTTAAGCGCATTGCGAAGGGTCTCTTGATCCGCGTATTCTATCTCGGCTCCGACGGACAGGCCTCGGCCGAGCAGGGTCACGAGGAGCTCGGAATTCAAGGTTTTGATTTCTTTTGCTATTTCGTGTGCGGTGAAGTCGCCCTCGGGCGTGGTAGCCAAGGCAAAGATGATTTCCGTGATGCCACCTGCCTGCCCGCCTGCAGGCGCAGGCAGGTTTTTTTGAATGCGCGCAAGGAGTTCTTTCGTGCGCACGTTACCCGCGTTTTTCCTTTGGCGCGCAAGCGGCAACAATCCTCCCAAGACGAAATAGCGCCCGCGGTAGGCGTTTGATGCTTCCACACCCTCTATGTCCACGTCTTTTTCAACTACCATGAGGGTTTTCGGGTCACGCGAGGAATCTTTGCACAAAGAACACGGGCCTTTGATAGTTCCTTCGTCAAAACGGAAGCACGAAGGGCATTGAAAGACGCTCTTGGATAGGTTGACTATCCGCTCCGCCACATCACTCCGGAACGCTCCGTTCTTCCGCAAAAAAAACTGTACGATGCGCCGCGCTTGGCGCGGGCCGACGCCCGGAAGCTCGGAGAGAAGATCCGTAAGCTCGTGGATTGGGTGCGCCATGAATTAGAAGTAATCCGGGGGTGCGCCAACCGCGACAGAGCCGCCTGCGCCGAAATTTGATGTTTCTATCGGAAGGAAGGTGGCGCGCTTCGCATCAAAGAAGAGATCTATTTTCCCCGTAGGGCCGTTGCGGTGCTTCTCCACCAGAATCTCCGTGACGTTTGATTTTTCTTCGTCGTGTTCTTTGTAGCGATCTTCGTTGTGTATGAACATCACCACGTCCGCATCCTGCTCGATTGAGTTGTGAACGAGTATGTCACCGGCGACAAAATTGTGGGTACCTGGAACTTCCATGTCATACACTTCTTCAGTTTCGTTTTCCATTATCGAAACAACTTCGTCCCAATACACGCCCGATTCTGCAAGATGCACCAAGGTCTCGCTTGAGAGCGTCCGCGCGAGTGTCGCAAGTCGTGTACGGGAAACACCGGAAGCAAATACTGCAGAGCCGTTATAAGAAACTTCGAGATTTTTTGCAACTTCTCTCCAGCTCGTACCAGCCTCTTCCTTCGCGGGTTTTATAAAAAGATCCCACACTTCTTTCGGCAAGGCATCAGTATTCGGGATTGGCGCGATTTTTTGAAGTGCGGCAATGAGCATAGGCACGATGCGGCCGCGCATACCGTACGAACCGACTTGTTCGAGAAACGAAAGCTGAACAGGCGCGCTTTGCACATGCACCTGATGGCTCGCCCTATATTTTCCCTGCGGGACGGAGCGGATTGTACTCCAGATGCCGAGCCGTAAAAGCAAATGCTGAACGTCCTCGGCAAGACCGTGGCTCGCGGTCGAATAATAGATTGCGGCTGCGTCTTTGCGCCCGGAGAGGCGCTTCCATGAAATGTTGCCGTCAGTCGCCCAGAGGTGATTGAGGAACAGGCGGATATCCTGGACAGAAGAAGAAAAGACAGCACACGGAATCCGTTTCTTGTAGGAGCGGACTGGCAGGATGCCGAGCCTGCCGTACCAGTCGGTGATTGGATGGTGCCGCCCTCGTGCAAGGCGATAGGGAGCGGAAAGATACGTATGCCACCAGTTTTTCTGCCGGATTCGTTTTGCTGTTATGCCAAAAAGTGTGGAAGCCGCTTGCTCGACAACAGCAATATTTTCTGGATCGGCGCTCGTATAGTGAATGGGTTGCCTAGGTAATACACACCCATCGCCTAAGAGATGCGCCAAGAGAATCAATTCTTCTGTACGAAGTGCGGCAGTGGGCGAATGAGGGATGAGAGCGCGGGGTAGCGCAATTCGGTCTTCTTCCTGAAGCGCGTCAAGTCTCTGCCAGCCGCCGAGAGTGAAAAATGGATGGTTTCCCGAGGCGCGGATCGTGCGGCCGCTTCTCGTCGCGAGCGTATACAGGCGCTTTCTCCCGCTCGAGAAAACCTTTGTAGCAATCATCGGACGGATTTGATATCCGCTGTCGAGTGAAAAAACGGGGATACCGGTTTGTCCGACAAGACTTTTAATCGGCACACGCTCTCCTGTGTCGGCTCGGGTAATAAGCGTATTTCCCGCAAGACATCCAGAATCCCTCAAGTCCGACAGGCGAGGTCTGCCGCGCCTTTGTTCTATGGCGCGCGAAAGCTGGGAAAGAGCCAAGACCGGCACGTCAAGCTCGCGGGCAAGCGTTTTTAAGGAACGTGATATTTCGGTGACTTGTTGGACTAACGAATCTGACTGGCGCGAGCCCGGCGAAGTCATGAGCTGGAGATAATCCACGATAAGAAGTCCGATGCCGTGCTCGCGCTTCAGACGGCGCGCGACGGAGCGCATGATAAGCGCGTTATTTGCCGGTTGGTCATCCACGTAGATGGACGCTTTGGACAAGCGCTCCATGGCATCCCGTATGCGCTCAAATTCCTCGTCGGAATCAATTTTTCCCGTGCGCAATTTCCACGCGTCCACCTTCGCTTCCGCCGCAAGCATGCGGTCAACGAGCTGTTGAGAACTCATTTCAAGCGAGAAGATGCCTACAGGAGTGCCGTGTTGGATAGCGGTCTGCCGCGCGATATCCAAGGCAAGCGCGGTTTTGCCCATGGAAGGCCTCGCCGCAAGAATGATGAGGTCTGACCGCTGGAAACCGGCAAGGAGGTTATCAAGGGACGCGAAACCCGTCGGCACGCCGCGCATCTCGTGGTCGCCTTTGTGCAAGGCGTCAAAACGTTCCCACGCTTCTCCCAAGGTGTCGCGAAGCGCCACGAATTTTCTCAAAGTAGGGGAGCTGGTGACTTCGTAGATTCTTTTTTCAGCCGAATCCAAAAGGTCCTCTATGTCGCGGCCTTCGTCGTATCCCAATTCCCCGATGTCGGAAGATGCTTCTATGAGTGCCCGCATCATCCCTTTTTTTTGGACGATTTCTCCGTAATATTTGAGGTTTGCAGAGGTAGGAACCGCGGAAACCAGTTCTGCAAGGTAGCTGTTGCCGCCCGCGCGCTCCAATTCGCCCAGTTCTTTGAGGCGGTTCGCGGTTGAGAGAAGGTCAATCGGGTTTCCGGAGCCGACGAGGTCAAGCATCACACGGAAAATGATGCGGTGTTTTTCAATATAAAAAGAATCCGCAGAAACGATGTCCGTTACTTCATGGATGCCGTCTGGCTTCAGCATAATGGAGCCGAGGAGCGCCCGTTCGGCATCGGTTGATTGCGGGGGGATGCGGGGATTCATCCCGTTAGAAACAGATCGCGATCTTAACGCGCTGCTCGATTAGGCTTACGTAATATTGGTTTGTTTTGTAGTTGCGCATATATTCATCGACCATTATACGCGATCGCGGTTTCTAACGGGATTCAGAGTTGCCATGGAAGGTCATTGTAGCACTGCGGCATTTCCGCAAAACCCGCCTCATGGCGGGTTTTGCGGAGGGTATTCCACTGTGTTATCCACTCATTTGACAAAAAAAGCGCTATAATGTGTTCGATGAAAAAGTTGGCCTTGCCGCTCGTTATTGTAGTTGTCGCAGGCGTTTTTTTGATATACGGAAATTACGAACCTAAATCTGAGTCAGAAGTTATAGGTGAGTCAGAAGTAACAGAGATGAGCGAACAGAGTGGGATTTTTAACGGATATTATGAGGGGATTTCAAGACAAGGATGGGAAGAGACGGAAACGTGTCGTACCCTTGTTGTGTCTGATGGTCATGCCGGTCTTATAAAATATTTTAAGGATATGATTCTCCTCGATGGAAATACTGTACAAACGTTATCCTCTGAAGGAAATCTAAGAATCAATTTACCGTGGAATGAAATTTCGGAATCAGATCGCTTAACAATTCAATCATCAACAAAGAATAAGAATGTTAGCGTAGAGCTTAAGAAAAAAATTCAAGTCCCAATGGGAGCAGGCCCATGCACTAGTTTCTTTAATTTTATAAGGGTGAATTAAGGCGTGTACTAGAGCCACTTTCTTTTTTTGAAGTATGCGAAAAAGAGCCCCATGACGATTGCCATGGTGCCGGTGATGACCCAGAAGTCATGCGGCATGCCGAGAATCGGTGTATAGACGGTATTCATACCGAAAAGGGACGCAAGCAAGGTTAAGGGGAAGGTGACGAATGCCATGATGGTCAGGTTCTTCATTATCTCGTTTTGGCGGGTGGAAAGGAGAGAGTCGTTGGTATTCCGGAGTTCCGTCGCGGTGTCAAGAAAGCCGATGACGCGGTTGTACAAGCGGAAGTGCAGAGCCGTGATGCCCCGCAGATGGTTCCGAAAATTCTCTCCAAACAATTGCACGCCGGCGCGCTCCAAAGACTCCAGCGTTTCCCGATGGGTTCCCAATGTCCGCTTGTGGAGCAGAAGTTCCTTGCTGACGCCGGAAATCGCGGGAACCATTTCGTGCTCGTGTCCGGAAAATATGTCTCCTTCTATCCGCTCCACCGTGTCTTCAATCGCCTCTAGTTCGTTTTCAACGCTTTTGTACAGGCGCTGGACTATCTCAAAGAGGATATGGCCGCTATGCATCTTCCCCTCGACCCGCTTCAAAAGGGTCGCCGCTTCGAAGGTGCGAGAAAACTCTTGAAGCGCGTTCACCGGCTCGTAATGTACGGTAATAATGAATTGTGTACCGACGATTATATCTACTTCCTGCGCGCTTGTTCCGCCGCGCGTATGCCGTATGGCAGGGAAGTGGAGGACCGCATAGGCGAATTCGGCATACAAATCCACATGCGGTTTCAAGGTGGGGCCCAGAAGCTCTTCCGTTAAGAGCGGCCCCAAGGAAAATTCCTTATCAATATTTTCCACTTCTTCCGAAGTCGGCGCTTCAATATCAATCCATGTTGTTCCCTGATACTCGTATCGGCTGATCATCCCGTTAGAGGCAGGATGCCAGAGGCATCCGTGCGTGAATTAGTTTTTGAAAAAATTCGACCATACCCTGTGACAACGACAACCCATTGTATCTCGATACCGTTTGAGCCTCTAACGGGATCATGCGTTCAGTATAGTATGCGTTTTTCGGCACCTCTTCCTTCTTACGTGTTCTCTGTGATAATCTATCCCGATGGACGACACGCCGCGCTTTGGTATGCGAACTGCCCTCATCGGAGCGGTTATTCTTATTGCGGCGAGTTTTTTCGCTGGAACCGAAGCTTCGGGGCTTCTGCGGGACACATCCGCAAGCGCCAACACTCTGCCGAACGGAGCGAATCTGGGGCCTCTCTTCACCGCATGGGAAATTTTGGACGAGAATTTTGCTCCTGCAGGTACTAGCACGGAGCCACTGACGACTGAACAGAAGATCTGGGGCGCGGTTTCGGGTCTTACCGCTTCATATGGAGACCCCTACACTGTTTTTCTTCCTCCGGCCGAAAAGACCATTTTTGAAACGGCCATCGCGGGAGATTTTCAGGGAGTGGGAATGGAAATCGGAATCCATGAAGGCATACTGACCGTAGTTGCGCCTCTCAAAGACACTCCTGCCGATTTGGCCGGCATAGAAAGCGGCGATAAGATATTCAAGATAGACGGCAAAGATACAGCGGGGCTTTCCGTAGAGAAAGCGGTCGGACTCATACGCGGTCCAAAGGGCAGTACGGTAAAACTTCTCTTAGCGAGAGGTGGCGCAGAGCCGTTTGAGGTATCGGTGGTTAGGGACACTATCACGCTTCCGACCATAGACACAGAAGCCCGTGATGACGGCATTTTTGTCATAAGCATCTACAATTTCAACGCGCTCGCGCCGGATCAGTTTCGGCAGGCAGTGGCCGCATTCGCGAATACCGGCTCACACAAGATGATCATGGATTTGCGCGGCAATCCGGGCGGATACTTGGAAGTCGCGGTTGACATGGCGAGTTGGTTTTTGCCGGTTGGCACGTCGGTGGTGATAGAGGATTTCGGCGGCGGAGAAGAAGAGCGCGTGTATCGGAGCCGCGGGTACAATGTGTTCGACAAGCTCAAACTCGTAATTTTAATTGACGAGGGTTCGGCGTCCGCCTCGGAAATTCTTGCGGGCGCCTTGCATGACCATGGAAAGGCAACCTTGATCGGCGAGAAATCCTTCGGCAAGGGCTCGGTACAGCAACTCTTTGATGTCACGCCGGACTCATCTCTCAAGATTACCGTCGCGCGCTGGCTTACGCCGAACCGGATTTCTATCTCCCACAACGGGATTGAGCCGGACATCAGCGTGCCCTTGACCGATGAAGACCGAAAAGCCGAAAAGGATCCGCAGATGGAGAAAGCAGCTCAATACTTAAAAAGTATTTAGCGCGATACCAATATACGAATGCATGCGAATGCCACGAATGAACATCTACAATATTTTTCTTTTCCGTATTCGTATCGTTCGTTGTAATTCGTAAGTAAAACTTTCTCCCTGCACTCGCTCGAATAAATCAAATGAAACATTTTCTTTATTACTCGCTCGCTTGGTAGTAAAATATTCGTATCATGAAGATTATCTTATTGCAAGACGTTAAAAAGGTGGGTCAGCGGGGGAGTGTGGTAACCGTAGCCGACGGCTACGCGCAGAATGTGCTCTTGCCAAAAAAACTTGCGGTTGCCGCGACGCCGGAGAATCTGAAGCGGTGGGAAAGGGAAGTTGAGGGCGCGCAAAAGCGGAAGGCCTTGGACGAAGCCTCGGCGCAGAATATCCTTTCAGCGATAGAGGGAAAGACTGTCATCATTCACGCCCGCGCGAACGAAACAGGGGGACTATTTGAAGCGGTGCATAAAAACCAAATTGTGGACGCTATTCGAAAAGAATTACACATTTCAGTACCAGAAGAAGCTCTTTCAATTTCTGAACCCATTAAAAAAGTGGGGGAATGGAAAGTCTCTATTTCTCTTCATGGAATTTTGGGCACAGTTATGGTGGCAGTGAAAGCTTAGAACCCCGTTTAGTTTTTAAGTAAAAAGTGGTACACAACAGCACCCATACCTCCTAATGCACCAACAGTAGCTAACGTTAAGATGACCTCACCAGTTTTAGTTGTGGCTAGTCTGTCAAACCTAGAATAAAGAGGTTCTCTACTCGCGCCGAGTGCCGTATTCTCTTTTCTTATATCTATACGTTGATCCATAAATTTAATATGTTTAATGCCGTAATCTTTGCTGTTCTTCAGCAATTATCGTTGTCATTCCACAACATTCACCCACACTCTGGCAAGGACTTGTAGCTCCATTAGTGCAACCCGCTGCACAGCCATTTGTACCTAGAGCATATCCATGTCGACATCGAACACAAAAATTTTTTCTCTCATTTGTTCTTGCCAACACTCCATCACGATGCGGCGCATCTTTGTAGTAATGTCTGGTATCGTAAACCTTATCGCCGGGCTCAAAACGCTCTACTCCTGCTGATTCGGCGGTCATTGTATTACTTCACCTCAACGACATTTCGCCTTACGACGCTTCCGTCAAAACGGTTTTTGCGGATGCTTTTCACGGCAACGACGCCGTCTTGAATCGCATACAGCGTATGGTCCTTGCCGACGCGCACGTTCTTGCCCGCCATAAACTTCGTGCCTCTCTGGCGGATAATGATGTTTCCTTTCCGCACCTGCTCGCCCGCATAGAGCTTCACGCCCAAGTATTTTGGCTTTGAATCGGTAAGGTTTTTTGCTGAACCTGCGGCCTTTTTTGTTGCCATTTTGAATTAGGTTATAGGTGGTAGGTTACAGGTTGTAGGTAATGCGGGAAAACACCCGCTGTCAGGATATACTGGAACCGTGCCTATCTTACAAGATATCTGGCTACGAATCAAGGCGGTTCCGCGGGATGACTGGATGGTCGCGGCCATCATTTTTTTGGTGGCGCTTCTCGCGTTCGGGCTTGGCAGGCTCTCCATCATCTACAGTGAAGAAGGGGAGTTCAAAATAGAGTATCCACAACAAAGTGCCGCCGCGGTACTTTCGCAAAACGCGCAACCTGGAACGCAAAACGCCGGAGCGAATGAATCCGACGTTACGAGTTCTATGCTCCAAGTTCCATCGTCGGGAGGCTACGTGGCCTCCAAAACCGGCTCAAAATACCACTTGCCATGGTGCGCGGGCGCGCAATCAATCAAAGAAGAAAACAAAATTTATTTTGCCACGAAAGCGGAGGCCGAAGCGAGGGGGTATACACCCGCAGCAAATTGTAAGGGCCTGTAACTAGGCTTTAGCTATTAGGCTTTAGGCATTAGGAAAATTCTTTTTCCCGATTTTTTGAGTTACACTAGCGCCTAGAGCCTAACGTCTAATTATGCTAGTTATTGACATTGAAGCTTCAGGCACTGACCCGAGCAAAAACTCCATTCTCTCCATCGGAGCGTTGGATTTTGATAATCCAAACAATCAGTTTTATGACGAATGCCGCGCGTGGGATGGAGCACACATAAACGATGAAGCGCTTGCCGTGAATGGTTTTACGAAAGAAGAGGCGACCGATCCGGTTAAGAAAACCGAGACCGAGCTCATTCAGGCTTTTATCGCATGGGCGGAAGATGCCAGAGATTGGACCTTTGCAGGGCAAAATCCTTCATTTGACAGGGATTTTGTTGCGGCCGCCTGTAAGCGCGCGCACTTGGATTTTCCATTTGCCCATCGCACGCTCGATACCCACACGATGGGCTACATGCACATGGTGAAGCGCGGCATTGTGCCACCCTTTGATGCAAAAAAGCACCGAAGCAATCTGGACCTCGACCTACTTCTTGAATATGTCGGGGTTCCTGAAGAGCCCGCGCCCCACAACGCCTTGACCGGCGCCATGTGCCACGCGGAAGTCATTTCGCGCCTTCTCTATGACCGAGGGCTTTTACTCGAGTTTGAGGTGTATCCGATACCTTGGACGGTGCCGCGCATCGCCTGATTGGGCAGAAGTTCGCGAGAGCGTAAATAGGAATCCAGGTTTCCCGAATCGTACGGGTCAAGATCGCCGGGACCATCTAGGCCGAATAAAAAACTACTGATGCCGTGGACAGAATCATTTCTGTGGGTGAAATGCGCGAACGCGAACGGGTAATCAAACTTGTCCGAAACGACGAAGTCCACTGAACGGGCGATGCCGGGCTGTACCTGCTCCACGCACTTCCGCATCCAATCTTGGTTGGTTATAAATGCTCCTTTCGGATGATGTTCAAGAACTCCGGAGATGCCGCGGACGAATTCCGAATCCGGATTTAGATGATTAATCCCGCAAAAATCAGGGTTGAATCCGAAAGCAACAGATGTGGCCTTTTTTGCCCGTTCAACCAGCCGTCTATGATTCCTGAATCTCGGTATGACAATTTCGCTCTCTTCCGGAGGAAAAACTTTTTCTATGCAATCTTCAACTGCCCGGATCCTCTCGGGGGCTTTTCCGGTTGCCTTGAGGAGGAGAATCAAACTCCCGGCCTGGGCAAAGTTGAAGTAAGATTTTTTCTTTGAAAAGCCGGTATAGAGAGCCTGACGACTGCGCCCTATCATGGCCGCCACTTCCGCGACTTCCAAACCGGTACTCCGCAAAAGTTCTCTATCCCGTTCCGACATCCGCGTTATACTACTCCTTATGGACGATAAAATCACGCCTCCCACGATCCACCGCATGGAAGGGGAGCTTATGCTTTGCGATCCGGAAAAGACGGACCAGACACGAGATGTTGAGTCGTGGCGCATCTTTAAGATCATGGCGGAGCTTGTGGACGGATTTCAACTTCTCCGAAAGTATCGCCTTGCCGCCACCTTCTTCGGCTCGGCCCGTACCAGTTTGGACGAAAAGATATACGCGGATGCGGTTGCGCTTTCCGGCAAACTCGCCGATTCGGGCTTTACGATTATGACTGGCGGGGCTTCCGGCATTATGGAAGCGGCGAGCCGTGGCGCGTATCAAGCGGGAGGGAAGTCTGTTGGCCTCAATATCAACCTTCCTCTGGAGCAGGGGGTAAACCAATACCTGACCGACCGGCTGGCCTTTAACTACTTTTTTACCCGTAAGGTCATGCTCGCTTTTGCTTCGGAGGTATACATCTTCTTTCCGGGAGGATTCGGCACTCTAGACGAGTTTTTTGAGATTCTGACTCTTGTCCAGACAGGGAAGGTGAAGCGCATTCCGATCATCCTCTATGGCAGGGAATATTGGGCGCCCTTTCTTGAGCTTTTTGAGAAACACCTCCTTCTCAAGTACCAGACCATCTCAAAGGAAGATTTAAAGCTCTATAACGTAGTAGATTCGGTAGAGGAGGCCTATGAGGCTGTTTTGAAGCTGGTTAAGTGCTAGCTTATTCGGAACGAACGCGGAAGGTACGCAGACTAGACGCGGACTCATAAAGAAAAGCTCTACCCCCATTTGATGACCGATGACTGGTAACCATTTTATGGCTCTATAGAGCCATATATTGACATATTTTGGATACATGTCCTTGACACGATAGGTAAGATATGCTAACCTATTAAGAGCTGGCTTTCGGGCCGGCTTTTTCATTGCCCGCCGAAGCTTTTAGCGGAGGAGGGTGTTGGCCCGAGAATTGGCTACCTAACCTATGATAGTACCTCTTCTATTCATTATGGCCGGTATAGCGTTTGCCGCACCGTCCGCTCTTGGGGACGACCTTGAACATGAGCTCTCACGAAACCCCGAGAGTATGAGCATTTACGTTCGCCAGTACTTCTCCGAGGACCCTATTCTTGCGGACATCGCGTGGTGCGAATCCCGCATGCGTCATCTGGGTAAAGACGGAGAAATCTTCGTGGGGAAGATTGACTCTGATGACACCGGCATCATGCAGATCAACACCCGTTACCATGAGAAGCGCGCGACCGAGCTCGGATATGACATTTACAGTCTTTCTGGCAACCTCGGGTATGCTCAGTATCTTTATGAAAAAGAGGGAACGCGCCCGTGGCTTTCCTCAAGCCCTTGCTGGGGAAAACTAGCTCAGAAGTAACTCAAAAGTAATACGCAGACCGTACGCGGACTCACACGAAAAACCTCCCATTCGGGAGGTTTTTGAATTGTGTTAATTTAGTACGGCCGTGGCAAATTAACACATACAAGTTCGTAGGAAAGCGTTGTTTAGCGTCTTCGTCTGGGTAACCGTCCGATAATCTCGGCACCAAGTGCTTTAGCTATTTTCTGAGGATCAAGTTTTTCTGTCGGCGCGCCCGTATCGACAATACGAATGACAGTTTGGTTAATAGGGACGATGCGCGAGACTGTTTGCCCATCGTTTGTGCGAGGCGGTGCTATTTCCGGATGTGCTCGCCGGAAGGCATCCTCTTGACGCTTCAGATACTCAAAGAATGTCTTTCTGGGGGACTTCTTTTTTTCAAACATCCAAATAACAGAGTATCAGAAAAAAACCGCCTCACCGGCGGGTTTTTGAATTCGGACGATGAAATATAGTGCGCGATACTTGGTATCTCGATTTTTCTATAACATTATATGGAAAAGGCACACCGCACTCCGGACAGTTAGTCGTTTTGCCTCTTTGCACCCAAAATTTTTGTGGACAGGCCATGCAGAGAACCTCCTTTCTGCGTGGATGCTCCTTGTCCTGGTTGCGTAACCTCTCACGCGGACGCTGCATCTTTTCTGCTCGTGAACTCCTGTGCATGACGGATATTCTACCCCTCTCGTTTACGTGCGCAAGAAGGTGGGGAAGGGTCTTAGCCAAGATTATATAAGCTTCGCACAATATATCTTTTGCGAAGTGTCCATATCC
>DATDST010000026.1:0-13506 GCA_036517815.1 Minisyncoccota bacterium
GCACGGTGTCGGGTACAAAACCGCGCACGTGATTGCGGGAGAATTATTTAATCAGTGGGAGGGGATACCCACGGATACCCATGTGCGGCGGTTTGCGCTCCGCTTTGACCTTGTCGATTCTAAAGAACTCACCAAGATTTCAAAAGAACTAGAAACTCTTATCCCAAAAGCAGATTGGAAATATGTAAATAACGGTCTGGTACTCTATGGACGGTATGTCTGTCCCGCGAAAAAACATGATTGCAAGGCGCACCCACTCACGCGTTTCTGGCCGCAAGCCGCTATCCGTTGGCCCAAAGCCAATTAGTGCAACTTCAGGTACGCCTTCAAGGTTAAACCTTGAACGGTTTCGGGCTTCTGTTAAGCGGTATTACGAAAACCATGGCCGTCATTCTTTACCGTGGCGTAAAACACGCGACCCGTACCGTATTCTCGTCTCTGAAATCATGCTCCAGCAAACGCAGGTGGAGCGAGTCATCCCGTTTTACAAAAGTTTTCTCAAGGAGTTTCCTACTGTTCGCTCTCTCGCTCAAAGCTCGCTCGCTCGCGTCCTGCGCGTGTGGCAAGGACTTGGCTATAACCGGCGGGCCAAGTATCTCCATGAAACCGCAAAACAAATTCTTGTGCTCCACACAGGAACCGTGCCGCGCGGCTATGCAGACCTGCGCGCATTACCCGGAGTGGGGGAATACACCGCCAGGGCTATCCGCTCCTTTGCGTGGAGTGAACCGGAACTTCTTATTGAAACCAATATCAGAACCATTTTTTTGCATCATTTCTTTTCTCAAGCAAAAAGTGTCGCTGATTCGCAATTAGTTCCATATATGGAACTATGTCTGGATAGACGGAATCCGCGCGAGTGGTACTTCGCTTTGATGGATTACGGAGCGCATCTCAAAAAAACAATTGGCAATGCGTCTCAAAGAAGTGCGCATCACGTTCGCCAGAAACCTTTCAAAGGGTCAAACCGCGAAATCCGCGGGGCGATTCTCCGCGCGCTCTCCAAAAAATCGCAGTCTCTTAAAAATCTATTGGAACTGCCTTTTTCTAAGAAACGTATTCAAGCACAACTTCAAAAACTTCTTCGAGAAGGGCTTATCGCGTTACACGCTTCGCGTTACGCGCTCCACGCTTAGCGCGTATCTTTCATCAGAAAGGTAATGGGGATGCCAAGGGCAAGTATCGCTCCGAACACGGCAAAAATGAATGGAAATGGCACTAGAAGAAGCGCCAAGGACGCGACGATGGGACCCACGACCGCCGAAATGGGCCTCAACATTTGATATATACCTATCAAATTAGCATCCATCGCGGATACCCGCTTAAAGAAATGCGTCTCCGTCATGACTTCTACCGCCGCGCCGCCGATGTTGGCGATAAAGATAAGCGCCGCCCAGAGCATGACGGGAACGAATTCAGCGAATGAGAATGCCGCGACGCCGACCGAGACAATAACAAAACCCGCAATCGTCATTTCTTTCTCACCGAGGTATGTATCGGCGATTTTTCCCAATGTGTATTCAAAAAAGATATACGGAAGTACCGAGATGGCAAAGAGAGCGCTTATGATTTGCCATGAGAATCCTATGTGTTCCCGCAGGTAGAGCGGGATGTAGTAGATTTCCCACGTAAAGAACAGAAGTACCAAAAAATGTCCCGCAAGGACCGGGAGCAGAGACGGCCGATGCACTATGCCGCCAAGCGATTGCGAGAACGATTCACGCAACGTTGCAATCGGATTTGAAATCGGGGGAAGAAAGAATGCGACAAGCGCGAGAAATGGGACGAGAAGGGCGAGCGCCACGAGAAAAACGCTGCCGAAATTCCCGTCATAGAGGATGCCCGAGAGCGCCAAAGATGCCGCGAGTACTGCGGTGTTGGAAACTACGAGGAACATCCCGCGAAGCCTGCCGGTTTCTTCGTCCGCTGATTGGGATTCCAAAAGGAGATCGATGCCGAGAAAAATGTTGTAGGCGAAGATACCTTGTACGGCGAAGAAAAATGCCGCTACAGCCGCGCTTTCTGAAGCAAAAAGCCCCACAACCGCGGCGGCTTCTCCCACAGTAAGAGCGACAAGGACGCGGCTTGTGCCGAATCTCGTGAAAATAGCGGGAAAAAAGGATAAGCTTGCCGCAACAACAACCGATGCGCCCGCAATCACCCAGCCAAGTGCAATATCTCCCATGAACTGGGCCAGATAGTTCGAGATAACGAGCGCAATCAGGTAGTAATGCAGGCGCCCGAAGAGGGTTGCCGCGACCAGCGCACTGAATCGGGGTGACGTAAAAATCCGCGACATGAATATAGGGTACAGCCTAGCGAAGCGAGAGAAAAGCCCGAGCTAGTTTCGTTTTCCGAACAAGCGGCTGAAAGGTCTCCTTACAGCGAAGAGGGAAGAGCGAATAGTGAAAAAATCAATGTCAAGGCGTCGCCTTGACATTGAGAACGTTAGAATGATTTTCTCCTGACCCCTAAACGCCAGCCCTAAACGCTCCAGTTCTCATCGGCATTATACACCAATGAGAACTGGGATGACCATCGGACGCTTTGATGTTTTCTGAAAGAGGTAGCGCTCTACAGTATCCGTTAGGTTGCTCTTCAGGTACTCCAAGTCTATCGGATTCATGCCGGCGGACAAATCTTCCACAGTTTTTTTGATGAGCAGTCGCGTTTCGGACAAGAGGTTCTGCGATTCTCTGAGGTAGATGAATCCGCGGGAGATAATGTCGGGAGATTTCTTGAGAGTTCCCGTGCGCAGGTTGACGGTCGCGATGATGACGAACATGCCGTCCGTCGCCAAGGCCTGCCGGTCGCGGATAACGACCTCCTGCATGTCGCCGATAGCGAATCCATCCACCATCATCGGGTCTGCCGGCACTTTTTCTTTCCGGATGGTAAGCTCCGTTCCGTTTTTTATCTCGATTACCGTGCCGTTGTCGGCGATGATGACGTTTTCTTTGGGGAAACCGGCGTTTACCTGTGCGGTTGCGTGATAGCGGAGCATGGAATGGTAGCCGTACGCCGGCATGAAGAACTTTGGTTTCACCTGCTCTCGCATCCATATCAATTCTCCCGTGTTGCCGTGGCCTGTTGAGTGGACGTCTGAAGAACGGTAATGGATCAAGTGGACCCCATGGCGCAGAAGGTTGTCTTTGAGTCTCTGCACGCGAATCTCATTACCGGGGATGACGGAAGAAGACAGAATAATGGTATCGCGATCGGAAAAAGTAATCGTTTTGTGCTTTTTCTGCGCGATGCGCATCAAGGCCGCCGATTCTTCGCCTTGAGAACCGGTCGCGATGATGATGATCTTGTCTGCGGGGTAGTCGGCAATGGCTTCCGCGGCAATAATGGTTCCGGGCTTCGGCGTGAAAATATTTCCGCGCTGGGCAATTTCCAAGTTCGTTTTTATGGAGCGGCCCTCGGGCACTATTTTTTTGCCAAATTTTTCTGCCACTTGGATGATTTTTATCATCCGTTCAAATTGGCTGGAGAAGGTGCCGATAATGAGACGGCCTTTCACGGTCCGTATGATTTCTTCTATCGTTTCATAGACGCGCGCTTCGGGAATGGAAAAGCCGTCCTTTTCCGCGTTCGTGGAATCCGCGATGAAAAGCAGGTTTTTGTCGCGGCCCAGCGCTCCCCAGTTTTTGAATTCCTTTTCCGACGGCACGCCGTCATGGTGCTCAAGGCGCAAGTCGCCAGAAATCACGATGTTGCCGTGCTTGGTCTCGATGGAGAGTCCCATGGAATCCGGAATGGAGTGGGTGACGGGGAACGTCTTTATCGTGACGCCTGCCTGTGCCGCCTGGCCCGGCGCGGCAGGCAGGCCGCCTACTATGATTCTGCCTCCCGGTTCCATGACATTCATCTTGAGTTCCGACAGATGCGGGAACTCTTCCTGTCGCTTTTTGATCATCAAGGACGTGAGGTATTGCGTATAGATGGGAGGATTGCCGATGCGGTCTATCACGTACGGGATGCCGCCGATGTGGTCTAAGTGTCCGTGCGTAATGAAGAGGCCCAGAATCCTGTCTTTGTTTTCTTCCAAATAACGCGTGTTCGGGAGCACGTAATCTATGCCCGGCATAACGTCTTCCGAGACGAATTGGAAACCGGCATCAAAAATCATGATTCCTTGGGCTAGTTCTACCAAGGTCATATTGCGTCCGACTTCTTCCACGCCGCCTATAGGGATGATGCGCACCGTGTCCGTATCCAGCGGAGGAAGGACTATCCGATCCGCCTCGTTTCTTTCCACAATCTCTCGCGGAGGAGGAGTGGGGCGCATGCGTCTGCCGCGGTCTCTCTGATTTTGCGAACGGCCTCCCGCATGCGGAGGCCTTCCGCCGAACCGTTTTGGTCCGCCTGCGCGCCCCGCGCCTGTCTGCGAGTTCCGTTCAAGCAGGCGGGCAGGCTCGCTTTTCTGATGCGGCCGCAGAACGCCTGAAAAAGGCTGGCGGCGCACCCTCCCTCCCGAGTGCGGGAGGGAGGGGTGTCTGTCTGATTTGTGGCCTTGAGCGCCGTCCGAAGGGCCGTGAGCGGGGTTTTGCCCCGCCTGCGCCGAGGCTCCAGCGGGCAGGCCCGCATGATATGGATTCATGATTGTATTTTTTTGTTAATTAGTTAATTTTTAAGATGGGTTCTAATGAATTATTCAAAAGGAATAGCAGATGCTTTCTCGGTATTGTGAGTGATAAAAACCGGCCACACGCGCTCTCTCGCGAGATACCACTCATCCACTTGGGCGAAGCGATCGCTAGGATTCACGATTGAAGGCACGTCGATCCCCATGACCACGGATGGGGTGACGTATACGAAATGCGGCGCATACAGGAAGACCGCGGCGACTTCTCCGGCGATTTGTTCTGCGGCTTCCGTGACGTCCTTTTGTCGCAGGGCCGGGTCAAGTTCGCTTCGCGCCGCTTCAAGTTTCTTGTCGACAGCGATGTTTGCGTAGAGCGCGATATTCAATCCCGGATCGTTCCGTTGGCTCGAGTGCCAGAACGCGAAGAGGTCAAGATCACGCCCGACAACAAGTCCGAACAAAAGCGCTTCATATTTCCGCGGGCGCAAGATTTCGTTATTCAGGTCGTTCTGGTCAAAGAACTTGAGGTCAACCTCGGCTCCGAGCGCCCTCCAGTCATCCGCAACCAACTCGGCGGTGCGCTTCAACTCTGATGCGTTGCCCGTTGCCAAGGAGAACGCGAGCCGCTTCGTCTCTTTCTTGACGGTTTTCGCATAGACGCCGTCAACTCCCTGTTTCCACTCCGCTTTTTCCAAGAGTGCGCGGGAGGACGCGATGCGCGCCTCTTTCGGAATGCTTTCTTCCGAAAAGATTCTCGTGTCGTTTGGAGGGAGGGGCCCGTGTATGACGGAGCCATAACCGGAGACCACTGTACTCACTATTGCCTGCTTGTCAATTGCCGTGTCCAACGCTTTCCGTACCGCTTGGTCTGCAAAGATATCGTTTTGATTCTGATTGAAGAATACCCCGAACACTCGCGCAAAAACCGCTTCCTCCACTCTGTGGGACGTTGATTCGGCTACGCCTGCGGGGTTTACGGAATTTGCCGCTTGTATTGCTTCCGTGTCAAGCGCATTCTGGAGGTCTTCCGATTTTCCATAGAATTTGAATACAATGCGGTCGATGTATGGCGAGCGGACGCCACCCCGGAATGCCGCAAGGTCGTATTCTACCGGTATACCCGAGCTGTTCTGCTTGATGGCGCCGAGGCGATAGGGTCCAGAACCTACGGGATTGGTATTCAAAGAACTGAAAGGAAATTCCTCCGCGGTAACCTCTCTCCAGAGACGGGAGGGAAGGATACCCAAGGTCAGGTTTTCTAAAAAGGGCCCATAGGGAGCTTTGAGCGTGAAGCTCACGATTTTTTCGCCCACAACCGACACCAGAACGCCTTCCCAGTTCGCACGTCGCGGGCTTTTCATCGCCGGATTCTGTATGGCGCCGACCGTGAACGCGACATCCTCCGCAGTAACGGGAGTTTTGTCATGAAAAATCGCAGTATCGCGGAGCGTGAAGGTGTAGGTAAGGCCATCATCGCTCACCGTGTAGGACGCCGCTAAGTCCGGTGAGAGGATGCCATCAGAGTTTTGTTTCATGAGTCCGGAAAATACGAGCGTCGTTAAGTCTCTATCCGCCTCCGAAAGCGCCAAGACGGGATTCACGAACCGCGGCGCGCCCACGATGCCTTCTGTGTAGGTTCCTCCGCGGGCGGGAATCTCTATTGCCAGAGAGAGGGAGGTATGTGCAAGCATGGCGAAAGCCGAACTGGCCATGAGGAAAGTCAGAACAACTCCGATAGCCGCGTCGCTTGGAGACAAACGTTTCAATTCCGCATCAAGCCCACCGAGCACCTTGATGCTTCGTGGTGTGGTCAATGCACGGAGAAAATTGCGAAAAGAAAAAGACATGGAAGATTAGAACCCATCTCAAAATAAATGGCGTAGCGAGAGCGTTTTTTCTCGAGCGAGACGTAGTCGCGGAAAACGAGCCCTATCGAGATACGGCGAGTTTGAGCGACAAGTCGTAGCCGAGAAAAAACGCTCGCAGTAGCCAAGCAGTAGAGTGTTTTTATTCATAGCGGTTTATTTTGAGATGGGTTCTAGTATCAAGTATTGAGTATTACGTATTCAACTCGATATGGCTACGTATGACAGAGAGGAAAACAAGCACAATGAGAACACCGAAGCAGGCTAGAGTATCAGGGCGAGAAGCGCCGAGAGCGCGAAGAGAATTGAGAGCACGATGGTTGCGTGGAACAAGAACAGCTCGGCGCCGCGGCGCTTATAGAACGAGCCTTGCGAGCTGTCGCCGAACGCTCCGCCCAAACCCGCGCCTCGCTGTTGCAGAACAACTGCGCCAATAAGAAGAACGGAAAGAATCACCTGAACCCCCGGAAGGAGGCTTTGAAGGAGTGCCATAACGATTCAGCAAATACTAGCACAGCTCATTTTGCGTGGCAACTGTCGCTTTCGGGTTAGGAGGTCTACAATATCTTTTACATGAAATTCGAATCTCTCCTTGGCCGTCTTAGGGAAGCCCGTACAATCCTTTCCCGTACAATCCTTTCTGGAAGGCTATTTCCTAGTGAAGAAGTAAAAAAGCAAAAGGCGGAAGCCGAACGAGAGAGGATAGAAAGGGATCTACGTCACGCTGAAGATTGTATCAGAGGCTACGAGCGTGCCATCATCCCGATGGAAAAAAAATTATGGGATCTTGTTTTGCGCGGCCGTTCATCCGATGAAAGGCATGAAAGGCAAGTGAGCGAGCGCATCTCAATCCTGCAGGGTTTTATTGCCACACATCAAAAAAATCACGCTCGGCTTTCAGCGCGTTTCGCCAAGCTTCGGCCGAGAAGAGAGGCGCAGGTCTTGCCTTTCAGAAGGCGTCTCTGAAAGGAGAGAAACTTGACTCGCACGCTCTCGGCTCTTATACTGCCTCTACTTCATTAGTAGTGAGATACCAATCTACGAATGCATGCGAATGCTACAAATGGGCCAACTTCTTAATTCGTATCATTCGAGCCGTTGTTATTCGTAAAATATTCGTATTATGGCGAAATCGAAAAAAAGCTCGCTTGTAAAAAACGCTCACTCCGAGATAGCCCTTCGTCCGCTTGTGGATAGGGTGGTCATTAAGCCATTATCTGCCGAAACGAAAACGGCGAGTGGAATCATTATTCCGGACACCGCAAAAGAAAAACCCGACCAAGGCACGGTGGTAGCGGTCGGCCCCGGCAAGTTTAACGAAGATGGAGATGCACGCATTCCAATGGGCGTGAAAGTAGGCGACCGCGTGATGTTCTCAAAATACGGCTATGACGAAGTAAAAATCGGCGGTGTGGAATATTACGTAGTTTCTGAAAATAATATTTTAGCGATTCTCGAGTAATCATCATGAGTGAAGCGAATAGATGTTACTCGACCCAGCACCTTTCGCGAAAGGTGCTGGGTGTAAGTTTTAGTAAGCTCGTTTCACTCACTAACAAAAACTAACATGGCAAAAAAAATTCTTTTTGATGCAGATGCACGGACCGCCATCAAAGCGGGAGTGGATGCCGCGGCGCGTGCGGTCAAGATAACGCTCGGCCCGCGCGGCCGTAATGTTGTACTGGATAAAGGCTACGGCGGCCCGCACATGACGAACGATGGGGTCACTATCGCCAAGGAAATCTCCTTCAAAGACAAGTTTCAGAACATGGGAGCGGAGATCGTGAAGGAAGTCGCGAACAAAACGAATGACTTGGCAGGCGATGGCACGACCACCTCGGTCGTTCTGTTCCAAGCCATGGTTGACGAGGGCATGAAGCAAACCGCCATGGGCCTAAATGCCATGGGCATCCGCGCAGGCATGGAGAAAGCTGCGGAAGCTGCGGTCAAAGCGTTAAAGCACATCGCGAAGCCGGTTGCGGGGAGTAAGAATATCAAACAGGTCGCAACCATTTCAGCGGAATCGGCGGAAATCGGGAGCACGATTGCGGAGGTCATTCAAGAAGTGGGCCAAAACGGCGTCGTCACGGTTGAAGAATCGCAGACATTCGGAATTGAGAAAGAGGTGGTTTCCGGTATTGAATTTGACCGCGGATACGTTTCTCACTACATGGTCACGAATCCAGAGCGCATGGAGGCGGAATTCAAGGACGCGCTCATTCTGATTACCGATAAGAAAGTCGCTTCCATTCAGGAGATACTTCCTGTGTTGGAGATGGTGGCGCATACCGGCAAGAAAGAATTAGTGATTATTGCGGACGATGTAGAAGGAGAAGCGCTGGCGACGTTTGTGGTCAACAAGCTTCGTGGCGCGTTCTCGGTTCTTGCGGTCAAAGCGCCAGGATACGGAGACCGGAAGAAAGAGATGCTTGCAGATATCGCCATCACGACGGGAGCCACCGTCATTTCCGAAGATATGGGTATCAAACTCGATAAAGCAGAATTAAATATGCTCGGGCGCGCCCAGAAGGTTATCGCGAGCAAGGACTCCACCATCATCGTAGGCGGCAAAGGAAAGAAAGCGGAAATCGAAGCGCGCGTGGCTTCCTTGAAAAAACAAACTGAAGCGACGGATTCAAAGTTTGACAAGGAGAAATTGGAAGAGCGCATCGCGAAACTCTCCGGTGGCGTGGCGGTCATCAAAGTCGGCGCCGCAACAGAAACCGAGATGAAGTATCTCAAAGACAAAATTGAAGACGCAGTAAATGCCACCAAGGCGGCGATTGCGGAAGGTATCGTGCCGGGCGGAGGAACCGCGCTTGTCAAAGCGGCTACGAAAGTGGAGGCGGATGCTGACTGGAAGAAGATGACGAAAGAAGAAGAAATCGGTTATCGCATCGTCCTTTCGGCGCTTCTTCAGCCTTTGAAGCAAATTGCGATAAACGCGGGCAAGGAATCAGGGGAAGTCATTGTGGAGTCTGTCAGAAAAGCGCGCGGTTTTGCCGGATATGATGCGCTGAAAGATGAGATTGTGTCCGATATGGTAGAGGCGGGAATTATTGATCCGGTCAAAGTAACGCGCGCCTGCGTTGAACATGCGGTTTCCGCCGCCGCCATTCTCCTCACGACCGAAGCGGCGATTGCCGACGAACCGGAAGAGAAGAAAGAAGCAGGAGGCGGAGGTGCTGGCATGGGGGGGATGGATTATTAAATCCGACGGTCGGAAGAACCTTCAACAGGGAAAAGCCAACATTACGGGATGGAGCTGTTATGGCACAGTGGTGCTTTCCAAAGAAGAATGGAAGCGTTCTAGAACAAGCATCTCGTCGGTATTGTGCCGCCAAACTCTGGGAATTGCGAAAGAAGGCGCGTGGGGAGAAACGCAGAGCACATTCGGACGATGTTTTATCTGGCTAAATCAGGATTTCTAAATACCTTAAGGCGACGCCTTAAGGTAGGTTGATTTCCGTATAGTATGCGAATGCTTCGGCGAGGAGTGTTGGGAAAGGGACATCGGATCTAAATAACTCCATTGATGTTTCATCAAGAATAGCTTTTTCTGGACGCTGTATGTTCAGATAATCAGGGAGGCTCGAATACGGATATTTTTCTATCCGCTCTTTCAGTTTCTGTATATTTCTAGGAGCTTTTGCTTTCCATTCTGATTCGAACAAATCTCCCGAATTTAGGTGTATGTAGTGTCCGACATGCTTGAAATAACGGTCAGTGCCGACATGTTTTGAGCGAAATGGTTTCACAAACAAGTTGCCGGTCCGATCATTCTTCAAGTTAAAGTACATAGTGTAGCTGGTTCCAACTTTATGCATGAACTTGCTAATGCCGCCTTCCTCGAGTTCTTTCAGAAGTATATGAAAGTGATTTGGCATAAGGCAGTATGCGCCAATTGCCACTAAATGAGGTTCTTTCCGCGGTAGCGTCAGAATCTCGTGTTTGTTCTGATTTGTGAGATTATTTCTTTTTCCGGTTTCAGAACTGTTACTGAGGTAGAGCGTCTCTAAAAAGCGTTTGTAATCATTTTTTGTTTCAAAAACAGTGCGTTTGTCCACCCCGCGGTTATAGCAGTGATACCATTCACCCGGGACAAACGCAGTATGCCGGTAACCCATGCTCGTATCATACCACCTTAAGGCGTCGCCTTAAGGTGGTATGATAAAATTGGAGGGGAAGAAAAATGTGGCTTTGTGTTAGAATTGGAATGTGGGTAAAGAACAGCGATTACGTTCGGGGGGATTAACACAGGCAGAAAAGGAGGCAATGGTTGCTCGTATGGTTCACTTTTTTAAAAACGCAACTTCTGAAGAAATTAGCAATCTTGGTAAAAAACCTAACACACATGAATAAAAAATCTTCTCCACAGGGTAGCAAGAAAAAGACTGCTTCTCGAAAGAAAAGAAGCGGCGGTACGGTAACGCTTGACCGTCTCGCGGAAATGATGCAGACGGGATTTTTAGAAATGCGCAGCAATTTCAAGGATCTTGAGAAGCGCCTTACTTGCGAGGTTAGATACCCTAGAGGCGCGCATTGAAAATATTGAAGGCTGTTTGAGCGGACTTGAGCAAAAAATAAATGCTCTGCGGAACGAAATAGCTTCTATGTATTATGATTATGGCAAGGTGAAAGCCCGGATTGAAAGTATTGAACTCAAGGTTTTCGGTTCCATTCAAGATTCATAACTTTTTTCTTGCTTTTCCCTTTATACTTTATACGCTATACTCTATACACGTTATGATCATCATCTACATCATTCTCGGCATTATCGCGGTTATCGTTGCGTGGACGATAGCGCTCTACAACGGCTTTATCCGCTTGATAAACCGCACCAAGGAAGCGTGGGCGGATATAGAGGTTCAGATGAAACGCCGGTATGACCTGATTCCGAACTTGGTTGAAACAGTGAAAGGATACGCCGCGCACGAATCGAGCGCGTTTGAAAATGTGACGAAAGCACGCGCCGCGGCGATTTCAGCGGGAACCGTGGGGGAGCATGCCCAAGCGGAGAATATGTTAACAGGCGCATTGAAATCTCTCTTTGCGGTTTCTGAAGCATATCCTGATCTGAAAGCGAATCAGAACTTTTTGGAGCTTCAGCGAGAGCTTTCCGATACCGAGAATAAAATCCAAGCCGCTCGGCGCTTCTACAACACGAATGTTCGGGATTTGAATATTGCGGTAGAGTCGTTTCCGAACAACATCATTGCTTCAGTATTCAAGTTCGGAAAAATGGAATTGTTTGAGCTCGCAGAATCGGAATCCGCGGCAAAAGAGCCGGTAAAAGTACAGTTTTAATGATGACAAACTTTGGGAATAAATTTACTGGAGAAGGTGCAGGAGAACCTATATCTCTCGACGAACGGCGTAAAAAAATGAAGGGCACATTGTTACAGAAACCAGAATCGGAAAAACAGCCACTCGTTGCACAAAAATCAACTGAACTCGCACCTCCTTCTCAAAAGCTACGGCATGAATTGTCGATGTCGCCTACTACAGCGCAAGAAGCAGAATCTCTTCAGATTGCGGCTCAAATTGTTGGGGACATAGTCGAGGGCACCAGTGATGAAGCCGAAGCGATTGCGCTATTAAGTGCCCTTAATGTTGCCGAGCTGGAATTTTTAAATGAAGCGATTAAGTTACTTACAGAGCAAAGACTTGCTCATCATATTCCTGGAGCGCAGAAGTTTGCATGGACGAGGATTATTACTATGGCAATAGAAAGAACCATGCAGAAAAGCGGGGAAATATAAGTTTTATGTTATATTTTTTACATGAGTGAATCAAAAGAAAATAAATCAATACCTTCTGGATGGGGACCAGACGTAGGGCGCGCAATCAAAAGATTAGGACCAAAAGCTTTTCATTCGGAGCATGAGGATACTGCCAGAAATGGTACCCGTAGACTTGTGGAAAAACTTAAAAAAATTGATCTAGGAAAATAGGCACATTGAAGCTTTAGCATAAGCCCTGTATGCTTTGTGCACATGGCTTCTTTATATTCCGAACAATCCGCAAACATCCGCAAAACCTATCTTCTGATGGGTGTTTTTCTCATCGTGGTTATTGCGATCGGCTGGGCGATTTCAACGTACTACGGCAATCCCGCAATTCTCTATGCGGCGGTCGCATTCTCTCTTTTTATGAACGTGGGGAGCTACTGGTTTTCGGACAAGGTAGTACTTGCGATGTCGCATGCAAAACCGGCTACGCGTACGGAATTTTTTGATTTCTACACGGTAACGGAAAACCTTGCGATTACCGCAGGCATTTCAATGCCAAAGCTCTACGTCATCACTGACCCTGCGCCAAACGCGTTTGCAACAGGCAGAGACGAGAAACACGCGGTCGTGTGCGCTACCACTGGCCTTCTTTCCATGCTCACTCGCGTCGAGCTTGAAGGGGTGATAGCACACGAACTCTCGCACATCAAAAACAAGGACATGCTTCTGATGACCGTTGCGGTAGTCTTGGCGGGATTCGTGGCGATTCTTGCCGATATGTTTTTACGCGCCACGCATTTTGCGGGAGGAAATAATCGCGATAACGGCAGGGCAGGGGCGATTATTGCAATCCTCGCGATCGTGGGAGCGATTCTTGCGCCTATTGCGGCACAACTTATTAAACTTGCGATTTCAAGGAAGCGCGAGTTTCTTGCAGATTCTTCCGGCGCGCTTTTGACCCGCTATCCGGAAGGCCTTGCCTCGGCGCTTCAAAAAATCAGCTCGTATCCAAACCCGATGCGCCACGCGCATGACGCAACCGCGCACCTATTTATTTCAAATCCATTCGGTGCGGGCGCGATGAAAGGCATCAGCAAATTATTTATGACTCATCCCCCGATACAAGAAAGAATACATGCTCTCCTTGGATCTAAATGAGTGTTTCGCAAGAAAGTTTGACAGATAAACGTGCGTATATCGGGGGGATAAGAAAAATCGCTCGAGAATTATGGCATTGGCACCGAAGATATCCTGAACTTGATAAGGACCGCACTGTTCTTGATGTGGCTACCAGTCTATTCCGAAAGGCAAGGAATGCCGA
>DATDST010000027.1:0-2423 GCA_036517815.1 Minisyncoccota bacterium
GTGTCGCGCACGTTCGTAAAATCACGCGTGTGCGTCCCGTCGCCGGTTATTGTAAGCGGCTGTCCTTTGGATTTTTGCAAAAGAAATTTCCCGATTACGAGCGCATACGGTCCGTTCGGATCAAAGTTCGGTCCATACACATTGAAATAACGCAGCGACACCGTGGGAAGCCTGTATACCTCGCTCCACAGGCGGCAACTTAATTCTCCGATATATTTCTGCAATCCGTAAGGACTTTTAGGCTGTGCAGGTAAATCTTCCGAAAGCGGCATCGTTTCCTGATCGCCGTAGGCAGAGCTTGAGGCCGCATAGATGAGGCGCTTGACCCCTCCTTCGTGCGATGCCCGTAGTACAGAAACAAGTCCATCGACATTCACAGAAAATGTCTCCTGCGGATGCTCTATGGAAAACTGCACGCGCGGGAGCGCCGCTTCATGAAAAACGTACGAAGCGCCGGCGACGATGGGCGCGAGCTTATTGTAATCGCGAATATCCACTTCGTGGTACGCTGCTTTTGGATGTATCCTCTTCTCCATCCGTCCGCCCGCAAAATTATCAACCACATGCACATCAAACCCGCGTTCTACGAGTTCCGAAACAAGATGAGAGCCGATAAATCCCGCTCCTCCTGTAACAATTGCCTTTTGTTTATTGTCCATATTGCTTTTATTTCAAACACCGCCAGCCTGTTCCGTAGCTCCTCCGAAGAAGGATGATACTGGGGTCACAACGGCTTTTTGCATGTGACGTATATATTAACCGCAATTCCATCTCTAAGCGAGTGACATCACGTTGTGAGATTCTCTCCCGAATTCTCCCAACTTCAGAGAAAAAACCTGCTTATTTTTTACGGTGCCCCTAAAGGGACTGCTGTTTGTTGCTAATCGCTTCGCTCTTAGACAAACAGGGAGCGCGTTCATTTTCCCGTCTACAGGTGTCTGTCATAGACGATAGACCGTCAAAAAACTCCATATTTTGAGCACCCACTCACGAACCGCGCGCGCTTATAACAATCCTGATGGTTTGTAGAATGATGTACAGATCAAGTAACAGTGAGCGCCGTTCCAGATAATAGAGGTCATACGAAAGTTTCGCCTTGGTCTCTGGAATATCCGCCCCATGGTGCGGATCCCTGTCGTGCCGTATCTGCGCCCATCCGGTAAGGCCGGGGGTGATGAGATACCGCGCGTCGTAATACGGAATGCGCGCGCTGTATCGGCTTGAAAGCGCAGGCAATTCCGGACGCGGACCCACAAGCGACAAATCTCCCATGAGCACGTTCCACAGTTGCGGCAATTCATCTATGCGCAAAAGCCGAAGCCAGTATCCGACTCTGGTGACATGAAGTTCGGTCTTTCCGCTTTTGCCGTAGGCTCCTTCATCGTTGCCAGTCATGCTTCTGAATTTGATTATGCGTATCGGTTTCTGATATTTCCCCACGCGTGCCTGCGTAATAAACACCGGACCGCCATCGTCAAGCTTGATGGCGAGAGCGACAAACGGATACATGATGAGCGCGACAACCCCGATGACAAGGGCCCCGGTTATATCCACGATGCGCTTCATGCCGTCATATACTCTTGAAGAACCTGTGCCGGCAAGCACGCGTTCATACTGCAAAAGCGAGAGCGGCATGCGGTCAAACACTTCTTGGTAGAGATCTATCGCATCAACAAGCGCAAAGCGGCGTTTCTGAAATGCCGAATTGTAGACTATGGGGAGCGCTGTTGATATCGCCTTGTCTGCAAAATCCACGACAAAAAAGTTTATGCTTTTTTCTGTGGCCACTCGGCAGGCCTGCTCTACCACGTCGTGCGATTTCGCTTTCCCCGTATCAATTACAGAAACAAATCCAAATGGGTACCGCACATCTCCCGCAATTTCTTTTGCCAAATCGTGAATATCCGGGCCCGACGCAATGAGTATGCCTTTCAATGTGCGGGAGGCGCGAAGACGGGGAGAAATATTTACCCGCCAAAAATAGATGAGCGGACAAGAGACCAGAAGATAGAGGACGAGGATGGTTTTCGGCGCAATACCGAAAGCGGGTATGAGGAAAAAGAAAAGTGCGGCGATGGAAACGTTGATGGCTTGGGCGTACAAAATTATAGAGGGTAAACGATTGCGGAACAGGCGCGTATGTTTTCCGTACAAGCCCGCAAGGAAAAAGACGCCTATCCACGCGATGAACAGTATCGTGAAAGGGTTAAAGTGCAGCAAGAAGAACTCTCTGCTTGGCAATTCCAGATAGCGGAGCGCCAGCGCCAGCCAGAGCGAGATAATGAAGACCAGTACATCACCGGCCAACAACACTACATATTCCCGTTTGGGTACAAGGGTCATTTGACGTATCATGGCATTGTGAATGCAATCAATCAAGAAGGCGCAGACCGCCGCAAAAAGGTGCTTTTTCTCATTACCAA
>DATDST010000028.1:0-5409 GCA_036517815.1 Minisyncoccota bacterium
AGTCACGCTTGATAATTATGTTCTTCTCTCACCTGACAACATTCCACTTGATGATAAAGACAAGGAAAAGCTCTCGGAAGTTATCGCCAAAGACCCGCTCGCGCTCATCGAATACTGGAGCATCGATCCCGACTATGACGGCATTACATTTCGCAGTAAATGGCAGGACTATCGTGGCAATACGGAGAATGACCGCGACCCCTTGCATGTTGTATATCAGACGGAGCTACTTGTGCCGAAGAATGGAAAAAGGAAGGTGTGCGTCAAAGCGGTCGATGTTTTCGGGTTTGAAAGCGTGGTAATACAGGAAGTATGACAAGAGAAGAACTCAACGAATTATTGGCGACCGATACGGAGACGGAACACCTGGAGTTCAAAGAAGCGTCCGGTCTGATTTCTATTCTGGGGAAAGACAAAACCAGTGGCGGAAAAACAAACAGAAAGTCTCTCTATGGGTACTGCGTAGCGATTGGGAACGAAGGAGGAGGTAAGCTTGTGTTGGGCGTACGAGACAGAATCAACTCTACTACCGGCATGCGCGATATCGTTGGCACGAACGCAATTCCGAACATCAAGAAAGCACGCGAGGAAATTTATAGAGTCTTGGACCGAAGCATTGAGATGGACGAAGTCTTCACCGAGCAAGGGAAGGTGCAAATCGTCCGCATTCCCGCACATCCCGTCGGGCAAGCTTTCAGATTTCATGGCGTGCCGTTGCGGCGGAACGGAGAGGATTTGACGGAAATGGACGATGGCATGTTGCGGAGCATCGTCATGGAAACACAGGATGATTTTTCTGCGCAAGTACGCGCGGACGCGACCATGGCCGATCTTGATGCTGATGCGACCGCACTCCTCAAGAAGAAGTGGCTCGAAAAGAAGCAGGACGACGATTTACAATCGTATAGTGACGAAGAAGTTTTGAAAAAACTGCTTCTCATCACTCCGGAAGGCATTACGAACGCCTGCATCTTGCTCGTCGGTACGCATGAGGCACTTGCGCGATGTATCTCGTGCGCGGAGGTATTCCTTGAGTGGAAATCGGACGAGAGTCGCATAGAATACGAGCGGCGCGATACATTGCGGGAGCCGTTCGTGCTCGCACAGGAAAAGATATGGAAATTCGTGGATAGCCGCAACACGCGCGTGCCATTCCGCGAGGGGTTTTTTGAGCGCGATATTTGGGCGTATGACAAGGAAAGTGTGGATGAGGCCGTACTCAATGCGTTTGCTCACCGTGAGTATTCCAATAAGACGGAACCGACGTATGTGCGCGTGTCTCCCGATCGCCTTTCGGTAAAGAGCGCCGGCGGATTTCTTCCCGGAGTGACCGCCGAGAATGCGCTGTATGTCGAGGGACGGTGGCGGAATAGGCGACTCATGGAAGTGCTTGGCGAGATCGGCCTCGTGGAGCGGGCGGGAATAGGGTTGGATAGGATCTATCGGGCGACGATATCGCAAGGTAAGGGACTGCCTGACTTCGAGGGGACGAATGCGGAGTATGTTGTGCTCAACGTGCCTGCAAAAATAAAGGATTTGAACTTCGCATATTACTTGCAAAAAATCCAGGAGAGCGGCCGTATTGCGATTGATCCGCTCAAGGACTTCATTGAGCTTGAACACATTCGAGAAAGTGGTCGATCACAAAACAAAGATCGTCTCGCGGTATTCCTTTCGTGGGGTATTGTGGAAAAAGTCGGGCGTGGCAAGGGGTCACGCTATATCCCGGCAAAAAGCTTTTATGAATTCGTCGACAATCGTGGAGAGTATACGCGTAAACGGTGGTTAAGTAAGGAACAGCAAAAGCTTGTGTTGCTCAATTACCTGGAACAACACCATGCGGGGCGGAAGGACGATTTTCGGGAACTGTTCGAGAGAAAGCTGTCGGACAATCAGATATACATTCTTCTTAGCGAGCTACGCGTTTCAGACCAGGTGGTATTCACGGGCCGGGAGCGTTCCAGGACAGGGGAGTGGCGTTTGGTAAAAAGCACAGGAGAGCAGGAATGAAGCACAGAATACAAGAAAAACATTATTTTAAGCCGTTTTTCAAGAAAGATTAAAAACAGTACAAAGCACAGCGGACCTCTATGGCAACACCTATCAACATCGGCACACGCGATATACCGCTCCGACTTGCCCGCACGCTCACGGACAAGGTAAACGAGTTGTGGGCAAACGGCGAGATGATGGCGAAATGCTCGCCTATCACGCGCGATCTTTTGACATTTTGGTTTACCGAGCCGCACATAGAAACACGTTATGCGAATTTCCATGAAGGACAGCGGCAGGCGATTTTGAATACTGTCTATCTCCACGAAATTCTTGGAGTAAAAGCGGTTAAGGATATTTACGAAAATATCGAATTCGAGCTGTTGGCGGAGATTGATATGACTGAATTTAAGAAAGCGAAGTACGAGATCCCCAAGTACGCAATAAAGATGGCGACCGGCACCGGCAAGACGTGGGTTATGCACGCACTTTTGATATGGCAGTATCTCAACGCAAAATATGAGGAAGCACAATCAGGACGCTATACGAAAAATTTTCTGCTCGTTGCACCCGGGCTTATCGTATATGAACGTCTACTCGACGCATACTTGGGCAAGGAAAATACTGAAGGGGAGCGGGATTTTGAAACGTCCGATGTCTACCAATTCCGCGATACATTCGTCCCGCCAAGCTATCGCGAGGAAGTATTCGGATTCATCCAAAACGCAGTTGCGCGAAAACAAGAAATTGGAAGCAAGGTAACCGGTGAGGGAGTAATCGCCATCGCCAACTGGCATCTTTTTATGGGCGAGGAAGAAAGCGAGCAGGAGGATACTCCTCTCGACGATCCTGTTGGTGTAGTGAAGGACGTATTTCCCGTACGGCCTGGGACATCGGGCGGAAACGCTCTTGATGCGCTGGACGCGCAGTATTTGAGCGGAAAAGAAGTCGAGTATCTGGCGAATTTGCCGGATTTGATGGTGATGAATGACGAGGCGCATCACATCCACGAAAACAAATCATACGGAGAGGTCAAAGAGGTCGAGTGGCAGAAAAGCTTGAACACGATCGCCAAAAATAAGGGGGCGCAATTTGTCCAATTAGACTTTTCGGCAACGCCCTACGATGTTACCGGAAGCGGACAGAATCGCGTCAAGCACTACTTCCCGCACATCATCGTTGATTTTGATCTGAAAACGGCAATTCGCGGCGGCTTGGTAAAGACAATTGCTATAGATCGGCGTAAAGAATTATATGAAGACACACTTACATATACATCGGTTAGGGATTCAAACAATAAAGTCATTGATATTTCTGATGGTCAGAGAACAATGCTTCGCGCCGGTCTTGCGAGGCTAAAAATACTCGAGAAACACTTTACGGAGTTCACCAAAGACAAATCAGGAATTTCCAACAAGCATCCGAAAATGCTTGTTATGTGTGAAGACACAACGGTTACTCCACTTGTGGAGAAATTTCTCCTTGAGGA
The DNA here is from genome assembly GCA_036517815.1 of Minisyncoccota bacterium. Lineage (GTDB taxonomy): Bacteria > Patescibacteriota > Minisyncoccia > Phycocordibacterales > Phycocordibacteraceae > Phycocordibacter. The sequence continues at coordinate 3,482 of DATDST010000028.1, forward strand.
AGGCCTTAACCAAGAAGATGTGATGAGGATTGATTCAACCAAGCAAGGCGAGGTGAAAGTTGATGAGTGGAAAGAAATCAAGCAGCGGCTCTTCAATGTGGACAAGCACGAACAGCCGAAAGTCATCGTCTCGGTTTTGATGCTCCGCGAGGGTTTTGATGTGAATAATATCTGCGTGATTGTGCCGCTGCGTTCTTCGAGCGCTCCAATTCTCCTTGAACAAACAATAGGTCGCGGACTACGGATTATGTGGCGCGAGCCGGAGTTTGAAGAAATCAAATTGGATAACAGAAGAAGATTACTCGTAGAAAAGAAAGAGCCGACACATTATCTTGATATCCTTAGCATTATTGAGCATCCAAATTTCATACAGTTCTATCAAGATCTAAATCTTGAAGACCTGGCACAAATCGAGCATGAGCCAAAAGAAGACCGAGATGTACTTGGAGATATTATAAAAGTCGGCTTAAAATCGAACTACAAGGAATACAATCTCTTTTGGCCGATTATCATTCGCGATGTTGATGAGGAATTGGTAGAAACAGAAATTGACATAGCAAAATTTGAGCCATTTACAGCGTTCCCACTTGAAACACTCAAGAAATTCTTCACGAAAGACGGCGAGAAATTCATCGCAGAGGAGATGACAGTGAAGACTCGTTTCGGCGAGTATGTTGTTGATGCGGCTTTGTTCAAATCGCAAAGCTATAACGAATACTTGCAGAAAATCGTTGCGGTTGTCGTGAACCGAATTGCCCGAATAAGTCAGAGGAAGCACAAAGTTTTTCCGGCCCTTCAAGTTAACAATGTCGCCATAGTCGGCACGGTTGACAAGTATATTCGCATACGACTGTTCGGACAGGACTTTGATCCGTTTCACGATCGTAACTGGAAGATTCTTTTACTCAAAAATGGCCTCGTGACAGATCATATTGTGAAAGAAATTGGCAAAGCGATTTTTGAAATGCAGCAGTCTATCAAGCCGACGGAGGCAAAGGTCGAGAGGAGATTTTTCTCGGAGATTGCCGAACTGCGGATGCGCGAGAACTTTTCTCTCGATATCACAAAAACGGTTTATGAACGCTTGCCGTACCCTTCCAACAAGGGCGAATTTGAGAAGAACTTGATGCGGTACGCCGATGGAGATTCGGATGTGGAGGCGTTGATGAAAGTAAACGAGTATTATCATGCATTCGCCACCATTTCCTACATTCGTACCGATGGACTGCTCTCTCTCTACTCTCCTGATTTTGTTATCAAGACGGGGACGGAAATATACTTGATTGAGACGAAGGCGGACAAGGATTTAAATGACCTAAATGTGCGGCAAAAACAACTCGCAACACTTGATTGGGTGAAACGGATCAACTCGCTCGCACCGCAAGAGCGTGCGGAGCGAGAATGGTCGTATGTGCTACTCGGCGAAAATCATTTTTACAGCTTGAAAGAAAACAATGCCTCCTGACTTCTCTCATTTAGTATGACATCCAAGTTTCTTCAATAATCCCCGTACCTCCTCGTCGAACTCGGAGCGAAGCATAAACGTCTCGTGTGTCGCCGTATCGACAAGATGCGCTTCCGTCACGCTCCATAGGAGGTCGACGATCCGCCGGAGTGAACACCCTGTTTGCAGTTCCATATGCTTGCCGAGTGCGAGTGCCATAAAGCAAATAAGGAGATGCGCCTTGATGGCTTCTTCGGTACGGTGGAATATCGGTCGTGTTGCAAGGTCGCTCTTTGACATGCGAAACGCCGCCTCCACATGCCAGAGATCGTGATATCGGGCAATAATGATCTCGTCGTCCATCCGCTCCTTCTGAATATTTGTATAATATCCTTTGATCCCAAGGACTGATTCCGCTTTCTTCCGCAACGCTTCATTTAGTACATAGGTGTCGCCCTCGGTCTTTTTCACGAACTTCGCGCGT
>DATDST010000029.1:0-6174 GCA_036517815.1 Minisyncoccota bacterium
GGACGAGGAGCGCAAGCGCAACATCTAAAACGCCAATCCAAAAAATAATACCTGCCGCTAGCCGCACATCGGAGATGCCGAAAGAAGAAAACCATCCTATCCATTGCTCTTTCCCCTGCAGAGCGAGCATCCCATGCCCAAGGAACTCACCCGCAACGGCAATGCGCAAAACCCATATTGCTTTTTTTGTGTTCTGCATGCGTGTCCTATTATTTTTTTGTAATTCATCAGCTCGACCGCACCGATGAATCTTTCCTTTCATTATACGCGAAAATGACGTGGGGCGCATACACTCCTACAGTTTTTTCCTACGCAAAAACAGAGCATTTATTGCCACAATGACAGTGCTCAATGACATGAACACCGCCGCAACCGCTGGCTCAAGGAAAATGCCTTTTGAGGCAAGCACTCCAGCCGCAAGCGGTATCGCTAATACATTATACCCCGTTGCCCAGAAAAGGTTTTGAAGCATTTTCGTGTAGGTAAGACGGGAAAGAACAATGATGCGGCTGATATCGCGCGGGTCGTTCCTTACGAGAATGATACCCGCCGATTCAATGGCAATGTTCGTGCCCGCGCCGATGGCAATGCCAAGGTCTGCCTGCGTGAGCGCCGGAGCGTCATTGATACCATCCCCCACCATGGCGACTTTTAACCCTTTTTTCTGGAGTACCTCAACCTTCGCCGCTTTCTCCTGCGGGAGTACATGAGAAAAATATTCGTCTATGCCAAGCTCTCTTGAAACCCACCGCGCCACTGCCTCCGAGTCCCCGGTCATCATGGCGACTTTTACTCCTTTCTCTTTGAGGACATGGACTGCCTCGCGTGACTCCTCACGAATGATATCTGCAAGCGCAAAGATACCGGCAATTTCTTTCTCGCGCATACAGTAGATAACGGTCTTGCCATCTTCACTTTCCTGCGCGACTTCTTGTGCGAGAGCGAGGGGAAGCACTGCACCAACAAACGAGAGCATCTCCGCGCCACCAACAGATATTTTTACACCATCAATCGTACCCTCAACTCCTTTTCCCGCAAGACGCGAAAACGCTTTCAACGGAGAAAGAGAAAGCATTCTTGTGTGAGCTTCTTTGACTATGGCCCTTGAAACAAAATGTTCTGAATGTGCGTCTACGCTCGCCGCAAGACGAAGTACTTCATTCTCGTTCATACCGCCAAAAGACCAAATCTTTGCAACCCCATATGCCCCCTCCGTAAGCGTTCCCGTCTTATCAAAAAGAACGATATCTACCTTCCGTGCCATCTCAAGCGCAAGACGCCGCTTCACGAGAAAACCATTTTTTGCCGCCATGGTCGTGGAGATAGAGGCAACGAGCGGAACCGCGAGCCCGAGTGCGTGCGGACATGCGATGACAAGCACGGCGACAAGGCGCGAAAAGGCGAAGCCGGCACCAGCATTACCTGCAAAGGGAAGGAGCCAGTATGCGAATGATAGGCCTCCTGCGCCAATGGCGACAAGTGTCAGGTAGTATGCCGCCCTATCAGAGAGTATCTGCAGACGTGACTTGCTCGCCTCAGCCTCTTCTATGAGCCGCATGATGCCCGCAAGAAATGTGCGGTCACCAATCTTCTGAACCTCTACTTTTAACGCGCCGTCTTCACTAATTGTCCCCGCGATTACCTGGCTCCCCTGCGTCTTCTTTACCGGCACGGACTCGCCGGTCATCATTGACTCGTTTACGTGCGACTCACCATCAATCACCACACCGTCAGCGGGGATCCTTCCGCCTGGCCGTACGAACACAATGTCCTTCTCATGCAGGTCGCCCGAAGGAACGATCTGCGTCGTCCCTTTTCGTATCACCTCTGCCGTATCGGGGATGAGTTTGGAAAGTTCCTTAAGCGCACCGCGCGCGCCAGAAACGGCGCGCATTTCTATCCAATGCCCGAGAAGCATCACTGTCACCAGTGTCGCAAGTTCCCAAAAAAGAGGCATATCCGTGCCGGAAAAAACTGCGTATACACTGTAAAGATATGCCGTCGTTATCGCGAGAGCGATAAGGGTCATCATGCCGGGAAGACGCGCGCGAAGTTCCCGCCATGCGCTTGTAAGAAACACGAGTCCGCAGTAGAAGAACACAACCGAACCGAGCACGAGCGTGAGGTAGCGCGAACCGGGAAACGCAGGGGGTACCCAACCGAGCACCGTCTGTGGAAACTCGGAATAGAGCACAATCGGAACCGAGAGCGCAAAACTCACCCAAAACTTCCGCAAGAACGCCGCGGTTGAGTGTCCTCCGTGTTTGTTATATTCTCCTTGCCCGCCGTTTTTTGATTCTTTTTTGTTTCTCGTCCCTTGTCTCTTGCCCGCCCGACTGAACGACTTAAGTCGTTCGGGCGGGTCTCTTGTCTCTACCAATGCCATACCGCACTCGGGGCACATGCCCGGCGTGTCTCTCGCTACTTCCGGATGCATCGGGCAGGTATATGTGATTTGAAAACTATTCATAGTTCATCACTATTATATCACCATCTCGCAGTTGATATTCCAGGAAAGTATTGGTTTCCACGCCATTTATGGCAACACGCGCTAACGACCCAAATTCATTAGGGGATTTTCCCCATATACGAAAGAAGGTGCCGAGACGCAAAGATTCTTCCGTCACGCTCCCGGGAAATTCAAGGTGAATGATGCCGTCCTGTTCGTGCGTGTGCATGGCGGTCATGCGCATAGAAGAGTCGTAGGTCGGCATACCGGCATAGTGGGGTCCGATGCCGATGCCTGCGGGAATCTCATAACGCTCCCCGCGAATCAGTATCTCTAATCGCGGGTGCCAATGTAATCCATTCCTGGAAACGATGGCATCGCTATTTGCACGCATAGAGCCGGAGAACAATACACTGGCTACAAGAACTGCAAAGCCGCCAATAGTAATCATGAATATTTTTTTCATTTTGGTAACTATCTAGAATTTATAATACATTACACACCGCACCCCCCGCCTCCTCCATCCTGTATCTGCGGAGTTTCAATTTCCGCGCGTATCCGTTGGTATCCCGAAGCGCTTGAATACGCAGAGCCCAAAACTTCCTTCGCGCTCACTTCGCTCCAGTTGGTGCCACGGTTCTCAAAGTGTTGCGCAATAGCAAGATAGGTGTCTGGAAACCAATATGAGTTTACCGCAAGTGCCGCCTGGTACATTTCCTCTTCAGAAGCACCCTGCGATGCCATGAGCTCAAGAAGCCCGAGCATCGCCATCCCGTGATTACAATCGGGAAAATGCGTTGAGTTGCCGCAACACGGACGGTAAATTCCCCGCGATACTGTACGAACGAGTGCTTGTTCCTCGTCGGTCAGAGCAAAGAACTTGTGGCGGCTGTAATGTTCCATCGGGTCGCCGCGAGCGATTGTCCACCCGCCGGTTGACGCAAAGTTTCCTGCGCCACCGTAGCGAGGGTCTGCCATTTCTCCATTTTCAAGAATAGGGTTTTTGTTCGCAAGCCCAAGCGCCCACAACAGATTGAGAAGGTAGCCGGCATTGTCCTTTGTTACCCTCATTTTGCCGGTGGTATTTCCAAAAAGAAGCTCTTTGTATTCACCGGAGAACTCTCCCCTCTGGGAATACACCGCCATAAACGCATCGGCGTCTATCGCTCCAACACTTACCAATTTTGCTCCAAGGTCGCCCCAGGTAACCGGAAGAAGGACGCCGTTGGATGGCAGTACCTCTTCCTCACGCGAGGCAACGCGCGCGGTGTGTGAATCTACGACGGATGCGTCTTGTGGGGTGCTGACTGTTCTAGGGTCGGTTGTGTACACCAATGCGCCGGAAAGAACAGCCGCGGAGACAAGAACACTGATAGAAAGAATCATGCTCTTCTTTGGTTCCCGTATATGCGAGGCAGTTTCAGTCGCCTTGTTTTGGTTTTCGTTTCCCATGTGAGAGCGTTTTTAATTCTTAATGGCAGCGCGGAGGCCTTTCCGAATCCTTGTCATTATGCGGCGTTCGTTTCAACGACAACCAAACAAAGTACACAAAAAGTCCCGCAAGGAAAAACGCCCATGAAAGATCGGGGATGACAGAGAGTGTGTCAAAGACATTCTGCGACCACCGATTAAGCGCTTCGCCGATACGCACTTGATATGCGGGTGACCAAAAGCCGCTTCCCGTGGAGAATGCGATGCTCATGAGTACCACGCTCATGAGTAAAAATACTGCTCCTGCGGCAAGGTTTGTGGAATGCGTCCTGAAGGTCTTTCCGAATATTTTTTTCTCAAGAATCTTCCCTTGGACAAATCGCGAGTTTTCTATTTTGTATTTGTCATAGAAGTACGCCGCGATGAAGAGAGGTATTGTCATGCCGAATACATAGGCGAATGTCACCACAAGCGCCTTCCAAAACGCACCGGAAATGACCGCGAGTGCCACCGCGCCCGCGAGCACCGGAGCACAGCATGAAGTCGCCGCTCCGGAGAAGACACCGAGAAGAAATACTGATTTATAGTGCCCGCTCGCGGAGGCGTTTCCATTTTCCATAGATGGCGCAAACCGTTTCGGCATTGGGAAAAGAGTGAGTCCTTTCCCGCGCACGGAAAGTATCGCTAGGTAGAACATGAGAGCCGCGCCAAGAAGATACATTTCTTTGTGGTACGAGCTAAAGAGCGTGGCGAGCGAGGCCGCACCCATGCCTATGGGCACCAGCACGAGAGAAATCCCCGCGAAGAACACAAGCGTCATCCGAAGGATGCGCTTCTTTTCCCGAAAGGCAGACGCGATATATGCGGGCAGGAGCACGGTGATACAACAGGGCGCGAAAAGCGCCACCATACCAGCGAGAAACGCCGCGAAAATTGATGCGCTGAAAATAATATCCATAAGTTTTAAATTAGAAATCAGAATATCGAAATTTGAAACAATACCTAATGACCAAAATTCAAATGATAAAAACTGCGTGCTTGGAACATTTGGTAATTTGAATTTAGAATTTGTTTCCCTCCGGAGGAGGGTCCTCCTTCGGAGGACGAATTTCGTACTTCGTGCTTCAGATTTTTATCTTGTAACAAGCGCCTTAAACTTCAACTCAACCCTCGGCGTTTGTGCCGAGTTTGTTTCAAGATAGATTGAACGATCCGCGAGGCCCACACCGGAAGGCCCGTGTGCCGCTGGGTCAAAGACGGCCACGACTCGTGCTGTCTCGCCTATTCCGATGAGAATCTCTGTGTACGGCGAGGTATGCCCAGGCATACCAAACGGCCCGCTCTCCTTCCCCCCTGCATCCGTGACAAGTGCCGTGGTGCACATGCAGGAGGTGTATACGGACGTGACCATAATCGGTGCGCTACCGACGTTTGCGACCTCAAATGAATGCGTGACTTTTCCATCACTCATCTTAATCGTACCGAAATCAAAATCGGTTTCATTCGCGGTGAGCACGCTTGCGCCGTTGGAAGTCGCCGTGGGGCTATCCACGCCTCCTTTATCTCGCGCCATATAGGCGAGTCCCGAAGCGAGAAGGACGAGAATCGCGCCGGGAACGAGTAATTGTGTGTGTTTCATAATTATTTTTAGTGTAAATTAGTATTTTGTGGTTCCGCAGAAAAACGAAAAACAAAAATGCACCCGCTCGCAAAAACGAAGGGGTGCATTTCTGGAGCCTATCTCAAAATTCGCTTTCGAGCCGAGAGACGTGATTTTTATGGCGAAACGGGAGGTGGAGGGCGAGGAATATCGAGATATGTTGAGCCCGAACCGAAGCGTTACAGCCAAAAATCGCGTTCTCTGCGAGCCGGAATGGAATTTTGAGATAGGCTCTAGTATGATATGAAAAGTACATAGGCTACAAACAGTGTACGCTCCGCTACGCCCGCACGGTAGCAAGAAAAAAGAAGACGGTTGTTTGTTGTGGCTGTCAAGGAGCCGTGCGGATGCGCCCCTCGTGATATGCTACTACGACAGACAAAAAGCATCTTATCTATGAAAATTGGCATTGACCTTGACGACACCGTCGTCTCCCATACAAAAAATTTTGTCCTGCTCGCCCGCGAACGCGGACATCGCGATGCAACCGAAAATGCCGTGCGCACAGCCACCTTCAAGGCGCGCTTTTCAGCGGATGATTATCTGTCTCTGAAGAACACTCTGTACGGGCCAATGAGTGTCAGCGCAGAACCGATGGAAGAGAGCGTGGACATCCTCCACCGCCTCGCACGTG
>DATDST010000030.1:0-13658 GCA_036517815.1 Minisyncoccota bacterium
CGATGATGACATTGTCGCCGTGATTGAAACAATCGAATTAGCCGCGAAACGCGAGAAAGTGGAACTGTCAATCGCATCTGTTGACGTTGAGACCGGCGCATGGAAGCGGCACGAGCCGGTGCGCGCGGTTATGACCGCAGCCGGCTCGTTTGCTTCACTCGCCGCTTTCGCAACGGCCTTGGAAACATTGCCCCGCATAGCGCGCGTAGAGAAGTTCGGCATGGAAACGGTCGGCAAAGAATTGTTCGGCACGTTTGAAATCAGTTTCGTAAAAGAAAAAACTGCTTCGCTATGACAATAGAAAAAGCAAAGAAATTCTTTGTGTCCCTTCTTTCAGCGCATCCGGCGCGCGACTGGTTGCTAATACTCTTTTTTGCGGCATTCCTTCTGGTGTTTGAGTTGGCGTATGCCGGGTATCTTTTTTATGGGATACAGTCGGGAGGCATCGTGGGAACGGCTGACACGGCCGTTGAGGTTGCGCCATCCGTCACCGCGAAAGACTTAGAGAAGGTTCTGGAAGTCTACCGCGTGCGAAAAACGGATTTTGAGACAAGGAATTTCAAACTGCCGCCGCTTTCCGATCCGGCGAGGTAGAGTGTTATGTGGCATCTGATATTATTAGAATATGAAAGAAAACCTCTCTGCAAAACCGGGCGAAAAAGGTTGGGATGGTGCTGAAAAGCTTTATCCTGAAATGATAACTGATGCGGTAGAGAATCTTAATGAAGTTAAAGCACTCCTTGATGATGGAGCCGAAGCAAGGGCATCGGTAGTGCTTGGGGAGGTTATTCAATCCCTGCCACGCATTATATTCAGCATGTCTTCTCCGCGGCTTACCCAAGCTGAAAATATAGAACTTCAAAGATTACAAGCACAGGCTTATACCTTTACTCCGACGGGGAGCATCTTGCATAATCGCTTAGATGAACACACTAACCGAAGACGGCAATTTTTGTTATCCAAGGGAATGGGTAAGGACTAATTTTTATCTACTGCGAAAAAATCGGTCAGGCATAATTTTCTACTGAAAATTTGTGTGATTTCGCGAGGAATCTCTCCTTACAGGAGCGAGGGAGGAGCGAGGCGAAAACGCAGTTTTCATCTCGTCCGAATGAAGCTCATGAAAAGTTCCTTTACAGGAGCAGTACACCTTTCGGTCACAGGTTTTTGTTTGCTAACAAAACCCGCGACCCCGCCTCACTTGCCTTCGCTCGCTCCGGCTTTCGATTCCTCGCCCGACGCCCCTGTTCTTTGTGGTCACAGATAATTCAATCACCTCCGTGATTGAATTTCCGCGACCCCGGCTCGCGGTTTTCTGAAACAGAAAACATCGCTCCACCTGCCACATGTGGCCCACAACTCAAAACTCTGCCGTTGCAGAGTTTTGGTCGCCGGCCCCGACTCAGCTGTTTTGTCTGCTGACAAAACATGCTTCCGTCTGTCACCAAGTACAAAACAATGCCCAGCAGTGGGCATTGTTTGTTCCTTTGTGGTCACAACTCTCGACTCGCCGTCGCTCGTCTCGGTCGCGACCCCGCCTCGCGGTTTTTCGAGGCGAAAAACATCGCTCCGCCTGCCACAAAACACAAAAACACTCCGCAGGGAGTGTTTTTGTGTTTTGTGGCCCCGCGAGGAATCGAACCTCGATCAAGAGCTTAGAAGTCTCCTGTTTTATCCATTAAACTACGGGGCCGTAGTTGCTTACGAAAGTAGCGCGTAGCGCGTCTTTTGTGAAGGAGAGAGAAATGAGAGCTTGCTCACATTTCAACTCGACTGAACAAAAGTTCGTAAGCGGACTTTGTCAGAATGTTGGCCACGCAAGCCTTGCTTACGGGGCCTGTTCGAATACCGGCTTCTTTCCTGGCCGGGTGGGCGGTGCAGGGCTCGAACCCGCGACCTTTTCCGTGTAAAGGAATTGCTCTACCAACTGAGCTAACCGCCCTTATTGTATCTACCAAAGCCGACGCTCCGGTCGGCTCCCCGACTTTACGTCGGGGCTGAGCTAACCGCGCAAGGCGAGAAAGAGAATAGTACATGTTTCATGTATATTCTTTTCGAACCGCGGCGTGGCAAGCTTGGCTTACCGCCCGCTTGCTGTTTTGTATCATATTTTGGGTATAGTGTCTTTTATGCTTTCAGCGTTTGACGCAATCATCTCTGGTCGTGTGCAGATGGTCATGTTCCGGGATTTTACAATGCGCCACGCTCGAGAGTTGCATATCGTTGGCGAGGTAGAAAATATGCCGGACCTGCCTGCGCCGCCAGGGTCACTACGGCAGGCAGGCGGTACGGTGCGGGTACATGCGGAAGGTGAGAAAGAAAACTTGGAGAAACTGCTCACACTTCTCCAGAACGGGCCTTTACTTGCGCGCGTTGACGATATCGGCGTCTCGTGGTTGAAACCAACCGGTAGGTTTGATAGGTTCTCTATTTTGTACTAGATATGTCACACGAACACGCAGCACCAACCGAGGCAACCTCGGTCGCGGTTATCATGGATGGCAATCGACGCTGGGCTGACGCACGGCAATTGCTTGCCGTTGAAGGTCACACAGCTGGATACGCAAAATTGAAAGAACTAGTTACATGGGCACCTACACAAGGCATTACCACGCTCTATGCATATGCCTTTTCCGAAAAAAACTGGCAGCGCAACCCGGTAGAAATTTCGGGGATTCTGGCGTTGCTTAAGCGCGCATTAACCTCGGAAATCGATGAGCTTGCTACAGGTGGTGCACGGCTACGATTTCTTTCCGCGCCGGGCACAATGCCCGATTCTTTCCAACGGATGATGTGGGAAGCTGAAACAAAAACTGCACACAATACGAAACTCGATCTTGCTATCGCGTTTTCATACGGCGGACGCAGTGAAATTACCGACGCATTCAATCGCTTATATATTGAGGGAAAGAGAAAGGTAACACCGGAAGATGTTTCCGCGTCTCTATGGACTGCCGGACTTGCAGATCCGCAACTTATTATCCGTTCTGGCGGTGGTAGAAATTTATCTGATTTTTTAACATGGGAAGCGACAGATGCCGATTTTGTGCCCATAGATACGCTGTGGCCTGATGTCTCTATGCGTGAACTGGAGCGAGAGCGCGAAGCGTACGCAAAACGCCCTCATAGAAACGGAATCTGATAAGGTGAAAGGATGGACATTCCGATTCTCTACGAAGACGAGGATGTGCTGGTGGTAAACAAGCCGGCCGGACTCATTGTGCATTCCGATGGCCGCACTATTGAGCCATCGCTTGCCGAGTGGGCGCTCGCGCGCTATCCGGAGATGAACAATGTCGGCGAGGCATGGACATCGCCGCAAGGAGAAATTGTTCCGCGGCCCGGCATCGTGCATCGTTTAGACCGCACCACTTCCGGTGTTATCATTCTTGCCAAGAATGCACGAGCCTTTTCATTTCTCAAGGAGCAATTCCAGAAACGTACCGTACTCAAAGAATATCGTGCATTTGTATACGGCAATCCAAAAGAAGATCGCGGTGTCATTGATGCTGAGATAGAGCGCGTTCGCTCTACTCCACCGCGCTGGTCTGCTCGTATGAAGGGGCAGGGGACTCGTCGCACAGCGCTCACCGAATGGGAAGTGATACGGCGCGGCATTGACCCAAAGACTGGGGAGAAAGTTTCTCTTATCAGTGCCCGCCCAAAAACAGGCCGTACCCACCAGATTCGGGTTCATTTGCAATCCATTAACCATCCTATTATCTGCGATTCTTTGTATGCAAAAGGCCGAGCATGCTTTCTCGGGTTTATGCGCCCAGCCTTGCATGCGTTTCGACTTTCGCTCACGCTTCCAAATGGAGAGAAAAAAGATTTTGAAGCGCCTCTCCCGGAAGACTTTCTTCGCGCTGGAGCTTTGCTGTCCGCGTAAACAAAGTTTCCCAGTTTCCTCGGCCGTCGGCTCGACGAAGTCGGCCTTTGGCCAGACGAAGTCGGTTCAGAAATGCGAAGGAGTTTCCGCATTTTCCTCGCTCTACCGGCAAGCGAGTGAGAGACATGGGAAAGCTTGATTCCCGATGTCCGAGCGAGCGTAGCCGGAAAGCTTTGCTTACGTCAGGAGTAAAAGGGTGTGTTTCCCGCTATGCGTAGGAATAGTGTAAGCGGGAGATTCTAGCTCGGCGTTTGCTAAAACGCCGAGCGCGTGTTATTTTGCGCCTCTATGACGGTTCGTATTGCAACCACCACGACCTCCCCGGTCAATGTAGACGAGCGGAAGAAGCTTGATATCCGGGCGGGTGATACCGTGCGTGTTCATCAGAAAATTACGGAGATAAAACACGGCAAGGCTGCGAACAAAAAAGAAACGACCACCAAGAACGTCCGCATTCAGGTGTTCGAGGGGCTGGTTTTGGCGAAAAAACATGGTTCCGAAGCAGGCGCTACTTTTACGGTCCGCGCGACTCTTTCAGGCGTGGGAGTGGAGAAGATTTTTCCCCTCTATTCGCCGAATATCGATCGGATTGAAATCGTGCGCCGTTCCAAAGTGCGCCGCGCGAAACTCTATTACATACGTGATAAAGTCGCCCGCGAAATGAGAAGGGGTCTTCGCAAGATGGTTGAGATGAATGTCTCCACCGAGAGCGAAAGGGAAGCCGCCGATCGTTCAGCTACTGCGCAAGCGGCAGTCGAGACGGCGTCAGCGGAACCAATCGCCGCCGAAGCAAAATAGAATTAGAACATTCAAAAGAAAAACTGTGTTTTATACACAGTTTTTCTTTTGAATAAAAAGGAAAGAATGGCAGTGCCATTCAGCTAAAATACGCAAAACGCGACTCTTTGAAAATCATTTAAAAGATGTATCATTCCCATAAAGTTCCTTGCTTGAAACGCAAAAGAATCAAGATATTCAAAGCGTTACGGCAGGAGAACCTGACAAAATCTGCGCGGGTGGTGAAATAGAATACACGCTACCTTGAGGTGGTAGTGCCCGTAAGGGCGTGGAGGTGCAAGTCCTCTCCCGCGCACCAGTAGTAACTTGTTCGGAATAAAATTATGAAAATAAACGTAGGAGAAACTCTAAGATTTTTTGATGAAGAAGCAGAAAGTCGTGGACATGCTACCGCTATAGTAAGTGTGATTGGCGAAGACCTTAACACTTCCGTGTTTAAGAACTACTTGGAAGCGAGGGGTGATAGGGTAAAAATTTTTGATGGACCGATAACACAGGGTACTACAAAAGGTCAACGTCTGGATAAGTGGATATATGTTCATGGGAAGAATGGTAAAAACATATTATATCAATGTGAAATAAAAAATTGGTCAGCAACAGCTATCGGTGGTCGTTCGTTACCCATGAAAGCAAATGGTGATGAAGTCCGAAAAATCTCTCAGTATCATTGGGAGCAACAAAAGAATGTTTTTTCGAGAGACGCTAAACCAAATTCTGTGACAAAGGTACTTTTACGCATGAATCCTGCCCGCAATGAAAATGTAAAGCAATATATGGAAGAGCAAAAAATAAACAACTATCAACAGCAACAGAAACCACTCTTAATATATTGGATGCCAATTTCATCCAACAAAAAAGACAACAACCCCTTTTTCACTGAAAAGGTATCTAATTTAGATGTAAAGTTCACAACGAATTTTGAGAATATCGATATATTTTCTGTTTCGTTGTATCTCCGAACGTTAGAGAGAAAAAAACCGCTTTCGCTAAGTATGCCTAATGTTGAAAAACGTAGAGATATATTGAATAAGATTATTATTTCGTAATATGTAAACGATAAGAATGTTTGCTTCGGTAGTTTTGGACAATTTTTTTCGATAAACTCAAAGAAACATGAAAGGACTTCACGATAACATAAAGTGGTTTCGTTCCAGTATATTCAGCGAGTACACGCTGTTACTTTTGGTTGTAGTGGGGTTGATGGGTTCTTTTTACCTAGCCACCCAATTCGTATCAGATAAAACGCTAGTTGGCGAAGGAGAAAGTCAATCTGGCGATTATGTTTCTATACCAAGCATAGGTACAAGCGAAGAATACGCAGAGTACGCGAAAACCTTTCAAATATATAAGAGTGATTTTGGATTTTCTTTTAAATATCCTCCGCATTTAGAGGTTTTTGAGTTTTGCGATAGTACATGCTGGATAGTGCTTTCTGCAAAGGATGAGAGCGAAAGCGATGATAACAGTAAGATAATCGTAAGTGTTGCTGAAAATGATGAGCAAATGTCTGCAGAAGAATGGTTGTTAGGCCAATCCTCTGGCTACTCTCAATCAAAAGATGACTATGGCAACTACTATAAAACTCACATAGACGGGCAGGAAGCGGTCTATACCGACGGTAGAATGTGGACAATCGTTAATACTCCGGACAATAAATATCGCTTGAGTATTGCCGATCTTTCACCAGGAAACGCTATGCCGCTTTTTTCGGAAATGGGTATTGTCGTGGAATCTTTGACTTTCGTTAGTGAAAGAAAGTGAATATGGTTTAACCACCAAAATTGCCCGCCCGAAATTCGCCAAAAGAAAACAGCGGAGCAAATGGAAAATTCCTCCTCATACTGGGTTTGGGGGGAATTCCGCCATGCCGGAGCGAATACAAAAAGAGGCCGCACCCGCCGCCTGCTCTGTCAGGAGCAGAAGCCAGCCAAAAAGTTTTCTTTTCCTTTTAGAAGAAAAAAATTGGCGCGCGCAAATCAAAAAATGCGAGGAAAACTTTTTTGCTGGCTGGCGAGCGTTAGCGAGCGGCGGCGGGCTGGCTTCCTTAGTCGGGGTTCTGCTCAAAGAAAGTTCGCGCGAAGTGTATAATTACAGCACCAAAACAGAACTTAACGGCTTTTTCAAAGCCAGAAGGTGGGACGCGATAGAAAAAACACCAACGCATAGAGCACACGCGGCAAGTAATTTTTTGTTTGACAGGTTGCCCATTTTTAATTTGATGAAAACCACACATCATTTCGCCATTGCCAATTTGAATCCATGCCGCCGAAAACATAGATTCGATTATTGAAAATCAAAACGGAATGATCCTCCCGCCCGAGCCACGACGGATCAGTATTTGTTTTTTGCCACGTTATCCCATCATCGGAGTACCACACATCGTTCGCACCTCCTCCCTCAAAGTCATTCAATCTTCCGATAATCCACAGCGTGTCGTGGAATACAACGAGAGAGTGGCCTTGCCGTTCTTGCCATGGCGCCGAGGTGGTTACTGGTTTCCAATTAAACCCGTCAGACGACGACCACACATCCTTGAATATTTGGTCGGATAGATTCATGCCGCCCGCAAGAAATATTTTTCCGTTGAAAACGGCAGTAGCATGATCCCATCGCGGGCTCCATGGAATTGTTGTTGTCGCTTGGTGCCACAGAAGCCCGTCGTCTGAATACCACACGTCATTTTTTACTTCGTGCTTGTCATAATTAACTCCTCCGAATAGCCAAATCTTTCCCTGAAATGTTTCCGCAGTCTGTCCTTCTCTGGCTGGAAATTGAGCTTCCGAAATAACTTGTGTCCACACGATACCGTCGTCTGATTGCCAGACATCGCTGGTGTATCCGGTGATTGGACTCCACCCGCCGAACATCCATAATTTGTCGCGAAATGAGACGACTGACATTGACCTTCTGGGCGGCCATTCAGCTGTATCCTTCATCATTTCCCAATGCATCCCATCCTCGGTCGCCCATATATCGTTAAAGTGCGGAGCTTCCCAGTAGCGAACCGTGTGGTTAGTGGCGACTTCTTTGTCGCCGTTCAGGCCGCCCATTGTCCACATTTTGTTTTGGAAAACAAAACTGACAGCCGAATCTCTCGGCTGCCATTCGGCGGATGAAGTCGCCTGCGACCACAAGAGCCGTGGTTCAAATTGTGGCACTTGCTGGTTTTCCGAAGACTGCTTCTGTGCGGAGGATCGCGCTTCATTATGCGACAAGTAGAGGTATGCAGATAGTAACGAAACAAGAGTTGCCGCTGACAAAGCGAACCAAAGTAAAAACGAGTATTTAAAATTTTTCATGCTGGATTCATTAAGAGCCTATCCCAATAGGGTCTGCGTAACGAGCCAGTCATCCTGCGAGCGAGACGCGAGTCGGAGAATATAACGTATTAAATATACGATATATTCGAGACGAAGCGTCGTAGCCGCAGGATGGCTGGTGCAGTCGCAAAGTCCCTATTGGGATAGGCTCTAAGGCTAGCTTCCCATAATTCCCCTGGAAAATCCAGCGCAAAATCAAAAACCCTCAATGCTCTCCGTATCCCGAGACAACTTTTTAATTTTCTGCGGGGCGTGTTTGATGGAGACGAAAATTTCTCTTCGTACTATGCTCCAAAGATGGCGGAAGAAGTTGGGTTTAAAGATGTACAGGAGAAACCGTGTCTCAATGGAAAACACTGGAGAGAAAAGCGTGCATCTCTTCGGGAAAAGTGATACTTTTAGCCGTTGATGGTGGTCGTAGCTCAATTGGTAGAGCCCCAGATTGTGGATCTGGTGGTTACGGGTTCGAGCCCCGTCGATCACCCCATGAAAAGAATAAAAGCATTGCTCTGGGGCCGGATATATCTCTGGATATTTCGTCCTCTCTATAAACTGGAAAACATGTATCCGGTGTGGCGTTTTGTGAATCGCGAAGCGGTTCGGCATTTTCAACGCTTTGGAAGGAAACAGCTTTCTCCTGTGCAAGAGCGGATTGTCTCGGAACTACGAGAAACCGGCGTCTCTATAACGAGCCTTGAAGAGCTGTTTGGAAACGGAGAACAGACATTAGAAACGCTGGTTTCGTATGCCGGTTTTGAAAGTAAGAAAGGACGCATCAATCCAGTGAAGCCGTTCATTACTGAATATTTCGAAGAGAAACCCACAATAACGGCCGAGAATCCCTACGCGCGTCTTGTGCTAGATGAACGGGCGCTTTCTATAGTCGGCACCTACATGGGCATGTCGCCCAGATTGTACGAATTCACTCTGACCGAAATCAAAGCGGTGCCAACCCGGACAGGGAAGGAAGGTTCCATGAAATGGCACCGCGACCCGCACGATCTTCGCCTGTGCAAGATGTTTATCTATGTGTCGGATGTTGGACCGGAGAACGGCCCGTTTACCTACCTTAAGTACTCGAATTACAACAATACATATCGGAGTCTTTTTCCGCAGGTGCCACCCTCCGGCATATACCCGCCAGCAGAAGAAGTAGAGAGGCGCATAGACCCGAAAGACCTATTGCAATGCATGGGCAAGGCGGGCACCGTCGTTTTTGCCGACACGAGCGGGTTGCATTGGGGCGGGTATGTGAAGGAAGGGCATCGGCGGATGCTGACGGCAGGGTACATCCCGCCCAAGTCGTTTCTCGCGCGACAGATGGTTTACCAAGAGACTCTCGGCGAGGCATTGTCGCCGCTTCAGCGGTATGTTGCTCTTGCTCCGGAAAACCTCGCTTCGCGCGCGCTCTACATAACGCTCAAAGGCGCGCTCATGGGAGAAAAAAGTCTTGGCATTCACATCACCGGCATGAAAACGGAGATGTAGGCGGTATATGCTTCCCGTATGTTTCACTTCAAGGATTTTATAGTGCGTTACGAACGGTACCTTTCCGGAGCATCCTTGCTTGCCGGTTTTGTTGTTGATACTTTGACTCTTCGGCGCGTTGATCTTTTGCCGGAAACGATACTTCTCTACAGCTACCTCGGTATTGCCGCCCTCGCGATTTTTCTCATACATCTCATGGAAGAAAATGCCGCCGAGGGCGGTGTCGCCGCTCGTTTTGTCCCGTGGCTCACGTTTCTACTTCAGTTTACCTTCGGCGGGCTTTTCAGCGCGTTCCTTATTTTTTATTCGCGCAGTGCTTCTCTTTCCGCAAGTTGGCCTTTCCTCGCTCTTTTGTTATTCGTTTTTGTCGGTACCGAGCTCTTCAAAAGGCATCACGCGCGGCTCGTCTTTCAGCTTTCAATTTTTTACTTTGCCATCTTCTCTTTTTGTGTGTTTTCCATACCGATCGCGGTCGGCGCTATCGGTTCGTGGGTATTTGTACTCTCCGGCGTCGTGAGTTTAGTTGTTTTTAGTTTATTTGTTTTTCTGTTACGCATTACCGGGCGCGCGCGTATTCGCGCGCGCATGCCCAGCATCGCCTTCAGTATCGGTGCGATTTTTATTCTCATCAACGTTCTGTATTTTTCAAATATCCTTCCGCCAATTCCTCTCGCACTCAAAGAAATCGGCATGTATCATTCCGTTTCCCGGACCGATGCCGCATATGTTCTCCTTGGCGAGGCGCCTCCGTGGTACCACGCTTTTTCGCGTCCCATCCTCCATATAACCGAAGGCGAGCCGCTCTATGTTTTTGCGGCAGTTTTTGCGCCCGTTTCTCTCAAAACCGATGTCGTCCACCGCTGGCAGTACTACGACGCATCCGTGAAAATGTGGAAGGATTCCACGGTCGTGCGGTTTCCCATGATCGGAGGACGCGACGGAGGGTATCGTGGATTTTCTCTCAAGTATGGCGTCACACCAGGGTTATGGCGGGTTTCTGTTGAAACGCCGAACGGCCAGCTCATCGGCAGAACGACATTCACTGTTGAAAAGGTTTTTGAACTCCCCCCGCTCGAACAGACTTTTCGACAACATTAATCAATGCTTCCACGTTCTCACATTCTGGCGTGAATGCCATACTCCGTGAGATTCCCGCATACGCGGGAATCTCACGTCGTTGAAACTTCCTCTCTCACCGCGTATACTTCTCCTACGTGGAAGCAGATATTGTTGTTGACTTGCAGTACGGGGATACCGGAAAGGGGAAAGTCACGCACTTCCTTGCTACGCAAAAGAAGTACACTCATGTGCTCCGTTATAACGGAGGCTGTAACGCGGGGCATACTATTTTTCATAAAGGGAAGAAATTCGTCACCCACCATATTCCAGCGGGTGTTTTTTGGGGGGTGAAGTCAATCATAGGACCGGGATGCGTTCTCGATCCCGAGCAGTTTTTCAAGGAGTTGAGGGAGTTGAAGGCGGGCGGTGTACAGACAAAAGGAAAAATATTTGTTGCCACCAATACGCACATTATCACCGCCGCGAACAAGACCGAAGACAGCAAGGACGCGCGAATCGGTACGACAAAACGCGGGAACGGACCGGCCTATCGGGATAAATATGGAAGAACAGGTATCCGCGCTGAAAACGTGCCCGCACTCAAGCCGTACCTCATTGATCTCTATGAGGAGTTTCATCGCACTTCAAAGAAAGTCGTTATTTTGGGCGAGGGGGCGCAGGGATTCGGTCTTGATATTGATTGGGGCGATTACCCGTACGTTACCTCAAGCCATTGCACGGCCGCGGGAGCGCTTTTAAACGGCATACCGCCCCATGCGCTTCGTCAGGTATGGGGAAGCGCCAAGATCTATGAAACCTATGTCGGCGCGAAGAAATTTGAACCCAACGAACCGGTATTCGCAGAAATTCGCAGGACTGGAGAAGAATATGGCGCCACAACCGGTAGGCCGCGTCAGTGCAATTGGTTGAACATAAATCTTTTGGAACGCGCCATCCGTATCAACGGGGTTACGCACATGGTGTTCAGCAAGATGGATGTCTTGCGCGATGTCGGGCAATGGGCAGTTATAGAAAAAGAGAAAACAATCCGTTTCCCGAGCGAAGCGAAGATGAAGCAGTTTTTGCTTCGGCGGCTTGCGCTTCTCGACATCCGAAAATCCAACGTGTTCTTTTCGGAGAGTAAAGACAAAATCTAGTTTCCCATGGTACGCACCGTTTTTTCTCCTTCTGTTGTCCGGAGTTTTGTCTTTGGCGTTGAAGACAGTCTGGTGTCAACCGTCGGTCTGGTCTCGGGGGTCGCCGTTGCGGGTGTTTCAAGCGCAACCATCCTCTTGACGGGTATTATTCTGATTGTGGTCGAGGCGTTTTCCATGGCGGCAGGGAATCTTATGGCGGAAAATACGCTTCGCGAGATACGTCTCCGCCGAATCACTATGCTCTCTGGGTCGATGATGCCCGCGTTCGTGATGTTCTTTTCCTATGCCCTTTCCGGATTTTTCGTACTGGCGCCGTATGCCGTGATTATGCCGAATCAGGCGCTTCCCCTGTCAATAGGTCTCTCGCTCTCTGCCTTGTTTGTCCTTGGAGTGGTTGCCGGCGAGCTTTCGCATACGTCGCGGCTACGAAATGGGATTATGATGGTTTCGGTTGGCGGGCTTGCAATCGCAATCGGCGTCGGCGCAAGCTTTCTCATTCAAGCATTCATCGGCACTCTTTCATGATTAAATTTTTTCTACCCTCAGCATGCATTTCGGTTATCGCGCTTGTGGCTGTTTTCATAATCGGCGGCACGCAAGCGCTTTTCATCGCATCGCTTCTGACCATCCTTGAAATCACGCTGTCGTTTGACAACGCGGTCGTGAACGCGCGCGTTTTGAAGCGCATGTCGCCCCTGTGGCAGAGGCGTTTCCTTACCTGGGGGATTCTGATAGCGGTCGTTGGGACACGCTTTGTCCTGCCCATTCTTATCGTGAGCGCGGTAGTGTGGATCTCGCCAGCGCTGGTAACCCAGCTCGCGCTTTTTGATCCGAGTCGCTACGGAGAACTTTTGGAAGGCGCGCGGCACGCCATCAATTCGTTCGGTGCGGCGTTTCTTATCATGGTGTCTCTCAAATATTTTTTGGACAGCGCGAAAACGGTGCATTGGATTTCAATCATCGAGAAACATCTTACGTTGTGGGGAAGAATAGAAGCCGTTGAAATCGCTCTCACGCTTGCCGTTATTACCGGCCTCTCGTTTCTCGTGCCCTCCGCTGTCGCCGCTACCGTTTTGGTTGCAGGCGTTATCGGCGTCATTCTTTTTATCGTGATGGAAGGGATTACCAGCGCGTTTTCTATCGAGACGAGCACGGCATCGCAGGGGCTTGCGCTCTTTTTGTATCTCAATGTTCTTGATTCTGCCTTTTCTCTTGACTCCGTGGTCGGCGCGTTTGCACTGACGAATGCGATTCCGGTTATCGTTGCCGGCCTTGGTATTGGCGCGTATTTTGTCCGTTCTTTGACCGTCTACATGGTGAGGCAAGGGACGCTGGATACACTCATTTTTTTGGAGCATGGCGCGCACTGGGCGATATTCGGGCTCGCAGTTTCCATGTTTGTGAGTTTGCTCACGGAAGTTCCCGAAATCATAACTGGCACCATCGGTGTCGCGTTCGTTGTTGCCGCGTACTATTCATCACTCCAAAACAACGTATCACAAACCTCCGTGTCAGGAAGATAGGAACAAAGCGGAAGAAACATGGCCAGTGTCTTCACGCGGGGAAGAAACAAAGAAACATAGGCCGCTTTGCGGGACTCGGCATTCTCTTTCTGTGGCGCAGGAGCACGAGCTGTGGACATCGTATGTCCACAGCAACAACTATTTTTTGCCATTAACTTTCTTTAACTCTCTTTTCTCCACAGAAGGGGCGTGTCAGGATTTCTTTGCTATCATGGCGGTATGAAGAATATGAATCCATGGGGCAAGTCTAATCAGAAAAAACCACCGTTTCCTCCCGCTAAGTACGGTGTGGGGAAATACGGAGGCGCGCGCGTGGGCTCGCGCCGCCCCGGCGCACGAGGGAAATAAAAGCAGGCTACCTCGCATTTTTCTCGAAGAAGTTTTCTATTCAAGAAATGTCAGGGCGAGCATGAGTATGATGCCA
>DATDST010000031.1:0-6239 GCA_036517815.1 Minisyncoccota bacterium
CCAGCATTTTACTCCCGCCACGAAACCAAGTATCGCGACGACTTGGACCCAGAGACCAATTAAAAGAAAAAGTGCGATGAGAGAAATGGCGGCGACTTTCACCCGCACAAGGGTCATACTAGGCGTGCCAATTATCGGGAAACGTGTGACCGCAATTTCGCTACGACGCCGGTAGAGGTTCTGTGCGAGAAGCGCAAACGCAATCGCCGCTCCGATGCGGAGCACCAATGGTACAAAGAACGAAAGGTAGAACAATTGCGGGAAAACGCTTTCCATGCAGACATCGTATCATGGAGCATACAGCACAAAGCATAGAGCATAGAATATGCAGAAAATACTGATCATTCTCCACGATATCCGCAGTTCCCAGAACGTGGGCGCTATATTCAGAACGGCGGATGGCGCCGGCGTCTCAAAAATCTACCTGACCGGCTACACTCCCGCGCCTGTTGACCGTTTCGGACGGAAAAACAAGGAACTCGTGAAAGCGTCTTTGGGCGCGGAAGAGTATGTCCAGTGGGAGCAGAAAGAAATTACCGAACTAATTACCGAACTCAAAAAAGAAAATGTTCAGATTGTAGCTGTTGAACAATCACCCGCTTCAGTTCCATATATGGAACTGAAGCGGGCGAAGAAAACGGCATTCATATTTGGAAATGAGGTAGAAGGTATCTCGGAAGCCGTGCTTCAAAAATCCGATGCCGTCATTGAAATCCCCATGCACGGCAAAATGGTTCGACATGCTCACCATCCTAAAAATCAAAATCCCGAGCAACGTCGAGGGAAAGAATCGCTCAATGTTTCGGTTACCGCGGGCATCATCTTGTTTCACGTAACACAGAGCACGTAGCATAGAGCAAAGGAGCTTGCTCAATTTTCATGCTTTCTGTTTCAGAATTTGTGTTTCAATACGTCACTGATCCGACGAGCGTACCGTTTTGATCAAGAAGTCGTATCCTCTCATGCGTATTTTTCCAGAGCTCTTGGTCACGGTTCAAAAAAACGCGCCATTCGTTCTTATAAAAACCCGCATCATGCTGGTGCGTTGTGATACACCCGTTATAGGAAAGCTGATTCAGAATAAAATCTTGGCATAATGAGCCGGTTGCCGGCGGGATTTGAGTCAAGCGCAGAGTACAGGACGGTAACCGCGCGATGAAGTCTATGCATTGGTCGTTGCCTATAGTCTGCGATGGGAACAAGAGCATTTCTTCCTCTGGGTCGGGACATTCTTCCTGCAAGCTCGGTGAAAAATCCTGAAATTGCTCGAAGTAGCCGGTGCATTGGTTTATGCGAAATGAGGTGCCGTTCGGCGCGCGTCCCGTTGTAACGTATACGGTGCTTCCTGCAGGCAGGGTTATCGCCTCGTCCGCATTCACTGCCCCCAGAAACGGCAGTCGTGCCGCTTCGCCGATTTTCACTTTGATGCCGGACGTCACGCTCTCTAGAGTCCAGTTGGTGATGGTCATTGGGTTTTTCAAGCGATTTGATGTTTTGATGATGATGTATTCGTTTTTCGGGTCGGTATCTTTTGCTCTGCCTGCCGACAAGGTGACATCATTCGTATACGCCGAATCGGCCGCCGTATCGGCCTCGCTGGTCCGGAAGCTGAAATAATAATCAAGCAGGCTCGGTTTTTTTGTGGCGTCGTCGTCGGCGATGTCTGCACTCGTCTGGCTCTGGTAACTCCAGAGTTTGAGGTTGTTCAACGTCGGGCTCACTGATGGCAAGTCGTACGCATTACCTGCCCCTAGAGGGGCGGGAGGCTCAAGAAATGCGCCGAACTGTGCGATGGGGCGTTCCGGCCCTCCCGTGTACACCCACGCGACCCCGAGCACGAAAATAAAAAGGATGAAGAGCATTAAGGTACCCCCTGCGTTCATATCTATAGCGTATAGCGTCTCGCGTTCAGCGTCTAGCGTAAGAACACAAGCGGGTGAAGTTTATTCCTCCCCTGTGCGCTATCCACTATTCACTGAACCCTAATTTCTTTAGCTCTTCGCGGACTACCGATGCATCGCTCCACGGTGTTTTTGTCCCATTCGCCTCCATGATGAAGGGGTCCGTTCCTTTGCCGGTGATAAGAACGGCTACGTTCTTATCACCTTGAGCTTGTAGAAGGGTTGCTTCTTGTAAGGCCCTCTGTATGGCTTCGCGGCGGTCCATGATGATGAGCAATTTTTGTTTTCCGCCAGAGGCGGAACCGCCTCTGGCGGACATGCCGCGCGCCATCTCTTCCACAATTCGGCGCGGATCTTCATCATACGGGTCTTCATTTGTCAGTATGACGGTCTCGCACAAGGAATCCGCTATGGCTCCCATCTCGGGGCGTTTCCATCGGTCGCGTCCGCCGCCAGTGTTTCCCAAAACGCAAATTAATTTGCGTTTTGGCCCCGCGCTATGTCGAGGGGCGAATGCTTCATAGAGGGCCAGCAGAGAATCCGGTGTGTGGGCATAATCCACAATCGTGAGGTATTCCTGTCCGCACAGGATAGCCTCGGCTCTCCCCGCAATCTTTTTCATGTTTGCGAGCGCGTGTGCGATTGTCGGGGGCGGAATGCCGAGCTCGCGCGCCAAGGTTGCCGCGGCAAGCGCATTCAATATGGTGAACGTGCCGGGGAAAGGAATTTCAAAACTAGAGCCGCCGAAAGTCATGCGGGTATTCATATCCGACACGCGGTATGGTTCGGCGTCTTTCAGTCGGAAGGGAAGCGTCTTTTCGACGGGAAGCGCGAGGAATTTTTTCCCCAATTCGTCGTCCGCATTTGCTACGATGTAGCGTGGTCGTTTGGAAGATGCGACCAGCGCTTTTCCTATGGCGAGTTTTGCACGTTGGTAATTTTCAAACGAGCCATGCGACTCGATATGCTCCCGCGCGATGTTGGTGAAGATGAGGGCATGTAAGGCGATGCCCGCATGCCGATATTGCCGCGCGCCTTCCGAGGTGATTTCAATGACCGCATGCGTACAGTCGCTTTTTCTCGCGCGCGCAAGGAATGTCTGGAGATACCCGCGCCCCGGCATCGTCATTTTGAAAAGATTTGGTTCGGATTCCTTGTCTATCTTGAAACGGATGGTTGATGCGATTGCCGTTCGAAATCCTGCTTCCTCGAGAATCGCATTTATCATTTCGACGGTTGATGATTTTCCTTTCGTACCCGTAACGCCGATGACAAAGAGTCTTTTGGATGGGAATCCGTACCACAGCGCCGCCAGCCACGAAAAGAGAAAATGATACCAGTTCAGTGACAAAGCGAAGAGGGAGGAGGGAAGAGCGAACCGGAGTATTTTTTTAATGGCGTCACGCATTGTTAGTGGGAATGTGACGCGATGCGGATGGCCTCGCGGATCCGCGCTTCGGGGGTTGCAAGGTCTTTTGGAAGCGCTCGCACAGCATCCCGAGCTTCCCGGAGCGAATACCCGAGGCCGACCAGTGCTTCCACCACGTCGCCGTCTGAACCGGTCATACCTTCTTTCCCTTCCGCGGACCCCACTTTCTCGCGCAGTTCCAAAACGATTTTTTCCGCTGTTTTCTTTCCGATGCCGTATGCCCGCGAAAGCGCATCCGCATCGTTTTGAGTTATCGCGCGCGCGAGTGTTGCCGTATCAACTGCGTTCAGCACCGCTAATGCCGAGCGGGGGCCCACGCCGGAGACGGTGAGCAGAAGTTCAAACCACGACAATTCTTCTTTTGTCTCGAATCCGAACAGCTCTTCGGCGTTTTCCCGGACCGCGAGATGCGTCCAGAGCGTGAGTTTCTCTCCTTCGCGCGCGGCGGCGAGCGTGGATGCGGTTGCAACAATGCGATACCCGACCCCTTGGGTTTCCACGATGACGGTGCCGCGCACGACGCCCCGCACCATTCCCGAGACATATCCGATCATACACAGAGTATAGAGTATAGAGTATTTAGTATGAAGGGTTAGGAAGAGCAAAGGCTACAAGGTAACCTTGAATCGCGTTCCAATGCGTGGTAGCCTAGCCGTTCATGGCAATCACGAAATCGGCGAAGAAAGCTATCCGCGTCTCGGCTCGGAAGCGGGTGTTCAATCTGCGGAATAAGCGGCAGTTGCACGATGTAACGGCGCTTGCGCGGAAGACAGCTGGGCAGGCGAGAGAGGAACAGATGAAAGCGCTCGCCGCGGCATACCAAGCGATAGACAAAGCCGCGAAACGCGGCGTTATAAAGAAAAATACCGCCTCGCGCAAGAAAGCACGACTTGCCCAATTTTTGAAACGTTCTTCCGTGAAATGAGCGTCGCTTTACCTGTCCTTGTTTTCAAAATGCGCTTCAAGCGCTTTTTTGCAAACCCCGTACATTTTTAGTCCGGAGAGTTCCTCTTTGCCAATCCATTTGGCTTCCGCTATTTCGTCTTTGGCAAGCGTAAGAGTGACGTGCTCATCCATTCGGCACAGGTGCGCGATGATGACGCTGGGTATATTGTCCCGCTTGCGCACGAATTGATCGGTGAAAATGACAGGCCCGACGGTGATTTTCGTCCCTATTTCTTCGAGTACTTCCCGTTTCAATCCTTCCGCCATATCTTCCGCTTTGTGCAGGCGGCCACCCGGCAAATCCCATGTATCGTCGTCAATCAGGTCGCGCACGACCAGCACTTTTCCGTTTCGCGGAATAACTGCTTTCTGGGAAACTTCTCCCACATAATGCTGGTCCGGAATTTCAATTGGCATATGCAGTATTCTTGAATTAGTGCGAACGCATCTCGCCGCCTGCGGCGGCGAGGAAGTCCCCGCCTGTCTGCGTGCGTACACGCACAGGCAGGCGAAAATTCGGAAAGGCGGGGATTCTTACGCAACTTTTCTCACAATGCATAACGGCGTCTGTTCTGCTGATTGTCCCAGCGGGTTATCCTTGAAAACATCTTCGCAGAACGTTTCAGTAATATTCTTATTTGATGTGCCAAGAACAGCAACGCCTAAATCATTTGCATCAATAATGACAACATCGCAGTGTATTTCCCGACTTACATTTTTTGCTACTTTTTCAGGCTCCGCCGGGCCCAATTTAGCATATTCATTGTATGGCGGCAGCGTATACGAACACGGTCCATCAATCGCATTTATATTTTTTCCCACGACCTTATAAAATACGCCTTTCATACCAAATGGTTTTGTTACAGCAGAAGCAAGCGCGGCTATGAGTATGCGTACGGCACCGGCTTCTTTGATAGCAAGTTCCATCGTCCACGGGCTACCAAGACCAATACCATAGGGGGATTTATGGACAAATTTCACCAGGAATTTTGCAAGCACAGAAGGCGTAATGTCTTTGATGGGCCACGCTCGCCCTTGGCTTATGGCTACTATCTTTTCGCTTATAAAAAGCATGTCGCCGGGCAATAACTCCGGCACTGCATATTTTTTTACAACTTCAGAAATAGTGTCATCTTTTGAGATAACATGGGTGCGTATGGGGAGCCGTGCCCACTGGCCGCCTTCTGCGTCAATGATGAGGTTTTTGGTGGGGTTTGGTTGAAGAGTCATGGTTTGAATTCTCTGAATCGTATATTGCCCGGATGACCTAAAAAGTCTATAGAAAATGCTTTGTCGGAACCGAAGTGTGAACGAAGCGGATTATGAGAAGCAAGAGCATTTTGCAATGCATTCAATACTTCTATTGCAAGTTCAGAAGATGCTAAGTTGCTTGAAAGATGTGCAAAAGGAACGAGAACAACTTTTTTGTCTCCCACATCCTGCATCATCAGTTCAACTTCTCGCCCTAGCTGTTTTGCTAGTTCAGGGGTGTCTTTTGCTTCAATACAAACAAAAACGACTACACATTTTTCGCTCGATTGTTCTGTCTCAGTTACCGGTTCAGGTTTAATAGAGTCAGGTCGTGTAGCAAGCCCCGTAATAGTAACTTTGTATCTTTTACTATGCGTAAGTAGCGCCCGCATATAATCTGGAGCATATCATATTGTCTTTTTCTACGAGATGCTTTTTTTCGATCCCTGCACGGATATCCCTCAGGCATCCTCTGGTGCTCTCATCAGGAGTCGAACCTGAATTTTTCCCTTCGCAGGGGAATGTCCTATCCATTGAACGATGAGAGCGGTTTCACAAATCTACCACAAAATGGTCGTACATCAGAGTCGGCTTTCTGCGTAGGTCTGCGTTCGTTCTGCGTAAATCTGCGGGCATCGTCAGAGGCCAATCGCCCGCTCAAATTTTTCTATGAATGAGCCGAGAGACTCTGCCTCCTCTATGTTTCTATTCTT
>DATDST010000032.1:0-4227 GCA_036517815.1 Minisyncoccota bacterium
CCGGGCATTTCACGTTCTATTCTTGAGAGGATTGCACAGGACGCGGCATATCGCGCCCACATTGCGCGCGCGTTTCCCGCGCTTCCGTTTTCTTTAGTGGTACTCAATCAGGTGGTTTCCCAGTATGATGTGCGGACGTAAGCGGTATGGATAGGCACACAATAACAAAAGAGGAGATAGCTAAGGGGTATGATGCCATAGCCGAGGTGGTGGGGGTTGGGGGCGATTTTTATGATGATTGCATTTCTATTCACTCTCGGTATGACGGTTCAATTCTGGACGTGGGATGCGGTCGGGGGCTGTTGCTCCAGAAAGTCAAAGCGCGCGCCGAAAAAGGGACTAAATTCTATGGGGTGGATATCTCGCCGAAGTTGTGCGAGATAGCGCGAAAAAACAATCCCAATGCTACCGTTGTCGTCGGCGATGCAGAAGCTCTTCCGTTTCCGGATAATATGTTCACCATCGTGTTCATGACGGAGGCTTTGGAGCACATGCTTGATTTTGGAAAAGCGCTCTCTGAAGTTTCACGGGTTTTGCGTCCCGGAGGCACTTTCATTGTGACGGTGCCGAACCGCGACTGGGCCTCCTATGATTTCTACGACAAAATTCGGAATCACGAATTTCAACCGATTGACGACCATTACTTTCGTTTTAATGAAATTACCGAACTAGTAACCGAACATTCACTCAAGGTTCTGCGCTATCGCGGCATGGATAATCTGTACTACTACGGATGGAAACACCGCGTGGAGGAAGCGGCGGCCTTCTTTCTGCCGTCTTTGCATCGGAAGATGAAACGCCTCGTTTTCAAATGCCGGAACGAAAAATAAACGTCCCGTTAGAGAACGCCCTGCCTACGGCAGGGGCTTCAGCCCCTTTAGGGCGGCTTTTCTCTAACGGGATGCGCATCGCCATACTCACCGATACGATGGACCGTTCCGCGATGGGTACTGCCCTCTATACACGCAAATTGGTGGAAGGCCTTATACCATTTGTTGAGAGAGGAGAGTGTGTGCTCACGTTGGTGCATTCAAAGACAAACCAGAATCCTCTCTACGGACGGGCGCATGAAATGATTCTGCCCGCGATAACGGTGCCGAAATTGTCTCGCTTGTTATCGGAGGCGTTTTTTTTATGGAGGACACGGAATGATTTTGACATCATTCATTATCCGCAAGAAAGCGTCTACCCTTTGTTCTGGCTTTCCCATGCGAAGACCATCCTCACCGTCCATAGCCATATAGAAGGATGGAAAAACTGGGGACTCAAAGTGCGGTACAACATGGTGTATGTTACTTTGCATTTTTTTTCACGGCATATCGCTGCAATTTTCTGTGAGGCCGATACTGTGAAAAAAAGCATCCTTCGCATATCTCCTGTTTCCGAGAAAAAGATACACATCATACCTTTGGGAGTGAGCGATTCTTTCCGCCGCGCACCCGCCAAAGAGGCCGCGAAGGCGCGTATGAAGGAGCGGTATGGTATCCCTTCGCCTTATATCCTTGACCCTGCGCGCGTTGACCCGCACAAAAACATCTATCGGCTCATAGAAGCATACGCTCTCTTAAAAGAAACGCACCATTTCCCACATACTCTGGTTGTTGGGGCGAAGCACTCGCCCGAGGAGAATATCCGCGTGGAAAGATTGATTCGCGAGAAAGGCCTTACCGAGTCAGTTGTTTTTATGCCCTACATAGAAGATGAAGACATGCCGGCTCTCTACGCCGGTGCGGATGTGATGGCCTATCCGTCTTTGCACGAGGGATTCGGTTTGCCCATTCTGGAATCAATGGCCGCGGGGACGCCGGTTGTTACGTCCAATATCTTTTCTATGCCGGAGGTTTCCGGCGGAGCGGCGCTTTTAGTTAACCCTGAAGATACTGGGGAAATCGCCTCCGCGCTGTGGAAGATTTTGAGCGATTCTTCACTGCGCCATGAACTTACAGAGAAAGGGAAGCAACATGCCGCCCAGTATTCATGGGAGAACATGGCGCGGGAAGTTTTACGCTGGTACAAAGAAGTGTTGTAGACTATTCTATAGCCACCAATCAGTATTGAGTATGCAGTATGGAGTATGCAGGTTCCGCGCGCATCTCTAAATAAATACTGAATACTAAATACTATATACTGAATACTCTTTCATGAAACGCGCGCTTATAACCGGCATTACCGGCCAAGACGGCTCTTACCTCGCGGAATATCTCGTGGAGCGAGGATATGAAGTATGGGGACTCTTGCGGCGTACGAGCCTTGACCCGATGTTGCGCATAGAAGATCTTGCACGTTCTCGCACAGTGCATCTTCTCTATGGCAATCTGCGCGACGTGGCTTCTTTGGAGCGCGCGTTTGCCGAGAGCATGCCGGACGAAATCTATAATCTCGCGGCTCAATCTGACGTGGGGATTTCTTTCAAATGTCCCGAGGAGACGGCGGAGATAAATTATTACGGGGTGGGGCGGCTGGTGAATGCGGCGGTAAAGGAGAATCCACGCGTACGCATCTATCAGGCATCAACGAGCGAGATGTTCGGGAAAACCAAGCCGCCCCAGAATGAAGAGTCGCTGTTTGCGCCGGTTTCTCCCTATGGCGAAGCGAAGCTCAAGGCCCATGAAGATTATGTCGTCAACTACCGCGAACGCCACGGCATCTTCATCTGCTCTGGCATTCTTTTCAATCATGAATCTCCGAGGCGCGGCAAGCACTTCGTAACGCGTAAAATCACTCATTCTCTCTCTCGTATCAAATTCGGCCTTCAAGAGCATGTGGTTTTAGGAAATCTGGAGGCAAAACGCGACTGGGGATTTGCGGGAGATTATGTCCGCGCGATGCATCTTATGCTGCAACAAAAAACTCCCGAAGATTACGTTATTGCAACTGGTAAGAGTCATTCAGTGCGTGAGTTTGTAGAGAAAGCGTTTGAGGTGATTGGCATGCCTATTTCCTGGCAAGGTGAAGGTTTTGGAGAAGTGGGAGTAGACGAAAAGGGAATTACACGCGTGTCGGTGAATAAAGATTTCTATCGCCCAACCGAAGTTGATTATTTGTGTGGAGATAGCAGCAAAGCCAAGAAAAATCTTGGATGGGAACCTGCAGTATCGTTTGAAGAGTTGATTGAGATGATGGTTGCGGCTGACTTGGAGAATGTAAGACGCGAGATGCGATGACCACAAGAATTACGTGTCCGCTTTGCACAAGGGAGGTGGCTTTCACTCATACGGAAACGCATATAGATCCAAAAAGTGGAAAAGAGTACAAACTCTTTCATTGCAGCGCATGCACTGGAGGTTTTTGGGAACCTTTGAAAAATCCGGGAGGCGCGTGGTATGAGCATGATGAGCGGTATGCGGACAGGAATAAAAATCCCATTCTTGACGCAAACTGGAACCATCGGAAAGTCCTTTCATTTCTTGCGCCCCGCGCGGGCTCGGTTTTGGATGTCGGCTGCGGCGTGGGTAATTTCCTTGCGTATGCCGAATCACGCGGGTGGAAAGGAACCGGCATTGATTTTGATCGCGATGCGATAGACGCGGGAAAGAAAACCTTCGGTCTCCAGAATCTTTTCGTGTCTGATATTCATACGTTCGCGAAAGCGAATACCCAGAAGCGGTATGACCTTGTAACATTTTTTGATGTCTTAGAGCATATTGATGACCATGCCGCATTCATGACTGCGGTTCGGGATTTCCTTGCGGCTGGCGGACACATTGCAATTTCCGTACCGTACGGAGCACACGCGAAATTTCTCATGCCGGCTGACGTCCCGCCGCGGCACCTCACGCGCTGGAATGAAAAATCCATCACGCAGTTTTTGAATCATTTCGGTTTCCACATGACCTATATGAAGCGTACGCCGGCGAGCATTCGGTTTATTATTTTGAAACTGCGATTCAAATTCGGGAAATCTGTTTCGATGGGGTTAGTGCAAAAGACAGCGGTGAAAGCGGGGAGCGGCAGTCATGCGGTAGGCGCCGTATCGTTTCTTGCAAAGGTAAAAGACACCGTTCTTTTTGGAATCCCCGCGGTGTGCATCTGGCTATACCTCTTGCCATCTCGCAGGAGATATATCGGTCTCTATGTGCTCGCCCGCCTGCGTCAGACTCCCGCCTGCGCAGATGCTTCTGCGGGCAGGTCGGACGGGCAGGCGCGAAGTGTTTCTTCGGGTTCCTCTCACGGAGTATGATATACACACGGTTGGTCAATTATGAAACACATCCTTAAATCCGGTAA
>DATDST010000033.1:0-13385 GCA_036517815.1 Minisyncoccota bacterium
AACAAAACATCGCCGGGTTCCAGATTTGTGAGAATCGCCGCTAAATCTCCCACGCGCTCAATGACGGGGCCTGCGGTCGCGCGCACATTCGCCTGTAATTCTTTGGCGACAAGATGCGCGAGAGTCGTTTTTCCCAAGCCCGGCGGACCATAGAGAAGCGTATGCTCCGGCGCATGGTTTCTCTCCTTTGCGGCGGTTATCAAAACACGCAGGTTTTCCTTTATATTTTCCTGTCCCACGTACTCGTCCCACGCGGTGGGGCGCAAGGTCGCATCAAGCGCTCGCTCGTTTCCGTTCTCGGGTGGTTTTTGGGTAGGGCTTGACCCCGTTCCAGATGCCGGTGTTGTGTTTTTCATGGCTCGCACGTTTTATTTTTCTCCATTCTACTGCATGATACCGCGTTCGCATCTGTTTAGCGCTCCAGTACGAGGAGGGACCCCCTGTGCTAATTTTGATTGTATCTATACCTCGTGGCAAAGCTGCAGGGAATTACAATGTCAAGGTGTCACCTTGACATTAATCAAGCTTCCTCCTCAATCACCACGCGGTCTAATTCATCAAGCGAGGTGATGCCGACTAGACGCAGATATACGCGGCATACATAATGCCTAATCATGGGAAATAGAGAGAAACTAAATTCTCGCGAAACGGGGATGCGGTTTGAAGGCAATCCAGATGTGTTGGTAAACCTGTTTCGTAAGCAAGCATTGCTCGATGCGGGAGACCCAAGACATACAGAGATCCGCACCGGCCTCTACGTGGGATCGGGAGGTATGAAAGGCGTTGTCGGAGGGGGGCAGGTAACTGCCCTTGAGAAGGCCGGGCTCAAGAATGTTTTTGACGTCGCGTATGGGAGTTCAACTGGCGCAAATGCAATTGCGTATTTTCTAGCTGGACAAGCAGAGCTGGGTACGAGTATTTATTACGAAGAGTGTACGTCCTCTCAATTTCTTTCATTTGGGCGTGCACTTCGGCGAGAAAAAGCAATGCGGATCCAATCGTATCTCATGCCACTCTTTACACATTCAGCAAAAAAACTTAACACAGAGGCCATACGCCGTTCACGCACCGATTTTCGCATCCTGGTCACTGATCCCCAAAACGCCGAAAGCACGGCCTTAGATGGACGGAAAGTGTCGGATATTGTTGCGGCTCTTGGCGCGTCGAGCGCCGCGCCTTGCGTTTCTGACGGTCCCGTGTTGGTGGATGGTCGTCTCTATCAGGACGGTGGCGCAACTCCCTCTCCGATTGCTGACATGATCCGTGAACACCATCCGACCGATATGCTTATTTTTCCAAATTGCCCAGAGCACATCTCGTTTGGCTCCCGTCTCCCCTACACGCTTTTAGATGCGCACTTTCTTTCGGGGTTTCCTACATCTGTACAAAAGCGCTTTGCGAAAAAAGAGCGCGAAAAGATATTCCAAGAAGATCTTACTTTTTTGCGTATGCAGAAAGAATGTAGGTATCTCATCATCTGGCCTAATTCCAGAATCCATTCATCGACGCAGAACGCGCCACGGTTGTATGCAGCTGCTCAGGGCGCGACCAAACATCTTACGGGCCTTCTTGCTGAAGCGAAACGATACAGCGGAACAGGAAAGAATCTAAGCTTCCTCCTCAATCACCACGCGGTCAAGTTCATCGAGTGACGTGATGCCGGCAAGCACTTTCATGATGCCGTCTTCGTACATGGTGAGAAGGTCGCGTTTTTCCTGAATGCGCTGGATGTCGCGCTCGGACGGATTATCGCGCAGGAATGTATCCATTTCGGAATCAACGACAATCGCCTCAAACACGCCGATGCGCCCCTTGTATCCTGTGCCGTTGCATGCCGCGCACCCGCTGGCTTCCCACGCATGCGTTGTATCTTTCGGGGCTGCGCTTTTATCACGCAGGCCGTCCAAGACTTTCTGAACACGTTTTTGGGTCTCGGCCGGAAGTTCTACCTGTTTTTTACATTCCCCGCAGAGCTTTCGAACCAAGCGTTGTGCCATAGCGACACCGATTGCCGAGCCGAACACTTTCGGATCAACGGACAGATCCGCAAGGCGGGGAAAGGTGCCGGCGGCATTGTTGGTGTGCAGAGTTGAGAAGACAAAGTGGCCGGTGAGCGCCGCATCAATGGCGGTTCGTGCCACTTCTTCATCGCGGATTTCGCCGATCATAATGATATCGGGATCCTGGCGCAATGCGGAGCGGAGCCCTTCAAGAAATGTGTATTTTTTGTGTTCTACTTGTGTTTGTACAATGCCTTCAACGTGGTACTCGATAGGGTCTTCAATGGTGATGATCTTGATTTCCGACGAAAGAACTTTCCGCAAACACGCGTAGAGCGTGGTTGTTTTGCCGCTCCCCGTGGGGCCGGTGTTAATGAGCATGCCGTTAGGCTTTTTAATTTCCCGCTCCACGAGCGCTTGGAGTCTTGGCTCCATGCCGAGCGATTCAAACGGCACTGCAATTGATTCAGGATTCAAGAGTCGCATCACCACCGTTTCGCCGTAGCCGCCGGGGATGACGGATGAGCGTACTTGGATTGCGGTTTTGTCTAACACCACTTCGAATCTGCCGTCCTGCGCTGTATTTTTCACATTGAGTTTCAAACCGGACAAAAGTTTCAGGCGGGAGAGGAGAAGCGCGTGCGTTTCAGGATCAAAATTTGCAATGTCATGCAGTACTCCGTCCATACGATAGCGCATACGGGCGGTGTTCTCCTCGGGCTCCAAGTGGATGTCTGACGCGTTTACAGCGAATGCCCCTGCAAGAATTACTTCGAGTATTCGGGAGATGCGGTAGGCGCGTTTCGTGCTATCAACTTCTGACACCGCTTTCTGGATGTCTTCAACCGTATGGATTTCTGCGATGGCTTTTTTGAGTTCTTCCGGCGAAACATCCAACACCCCTTTTTTTGTTTCCGTGGCGAATGAAAGTTCTTTGTAGCGCATCCATGCGGCTTCCAAGGATGCGTGAGACACCATAAATTCCTGCACCGAGTAGCCGCGCTTCTCCAAATCCTCAAGAAGCGCCGGTAACTCCGGATGCGAAGGGGAGCGCACGGCAAGCGACAGTTTCTTTCCGATGAGATCAAATCCGGCGGCTTCCGCCTTCCGCGCCGCTTCCTCCGGAATGATGCGAAGCGCATCGGCATTGATCGATATATGCGTCAAATTCATATAGGTAAGACCGTATTTTCCGGAGAGCACCTCCTGCAGTTGTTCTTCTTCCTTCCGCCTTAGCTCGGCAATGCGCGGGTCGTCCTTCGAATCCATAGATGTCATGCCGAAATGATAACATTGAGATATGGAAGTCTCCCGCACTGCCCTCTCGGATTTTGCCGTTGCATTTGTGGCGGGTTTGCCGGTTTTCCTCGGAGAAAGGGCTTATATAGTAGGCCTCAAAGGGGAGCTCGGAGCCGGAAAAACGACCTTTATGCAGGAGGTTGCAAAAGTTTTTGGTGTTCCGCACATCGTGACGAGCCCGACATTTGTGCTTGTCCGTACCTATACCATTAATGGTATACCCTTCAAACGACTGGTACATGTTGACGCCTATCGCCTGAATGGGAGCGATACAGATACATTCGGGTTTCAGGAATATGCGGCCAATCCGGAGAATCTTATTCTGGTGGAATGGCCGGAGAATTTGCCGGGGAGTCCCGCTGTAAATAAAAAATTAGAGTTTAGAGTCGTGAGTAGAGATACAAGAGAGATTATTGAAACAACATATGGCGGATAAAACGAAGAAAAAAGCCCCGACGTTCGAAAGAGTCGGGGCCCCGACTTCTGCCGAGCGCAGAACGTCGGGGAAAAGAGAACGGCTGGTGCTGTTGGATACCCACGCAATAATCCATCGCGCGTACCACGCGTTGCCGGAATTATCCTCGCCTTCGGGCGAACCTGTCGGCGCTGTCTATGGGCTTACCTCGATGCTCATGAAGATAGTGAAAGATTTGAAACCCGATCACATCGTTGCCGCGTACGATCTGCCGGGCCCCACGCACCGCCACGCGGTCTATAAGGAATACAAAGCGAAGCGGCCGAAAGCCGATGACGCGCTGGTTATACAGATTAACCGCTCCCGCGACGTGCTTTCGGCATTCGGTATTCCTCTCTATGAAGCGCCCGGCTTTGAGGCGGACGATGTTATCGGCACCATCGCCGAGCGCGTGAAAAAAGACTTTGACGTCATCAT
Source organism: Minisyncoccota bacterium (assembly GCA_036517815.1). Taxonomy (GTDB): domain Bacteria; phylum Patescibacteriota; class Minisyncoccia; order Phycocordibacterales; family Phycocordibacteraceae; genus Phycocordibacter. The sequence continues at coordinate 4,192 of DATDST010000033.1, forward strand.
CGCCTCGGGCGACATGGACACGCTCCAGCTCGTAGACGATGAGCGCGTGCGCGTGTTCACTTTGCGACGCGGCATACAAGACACTATTCTCTACGACGAGAAAGCGGTACAAGATCGATTTGGTTTTGGGCCTGAACGCATACCCGATTACAAAGGGTTCGCGGGAGACCCGTCCGACAACATTATCGGTATTCCCGGCATTGGCGAGAAAACGGCGACGGAACTTATCAGAGCATTTGATTCGATGGATGGTGTGTATGCGGCCCTGAAGAAAAACAAAAACGCTTTGGTTGAAAAAGGATTCAAAGAGCGCATCCAAAAGCTGGTCGCGGAGCACGAGGATGAAGCGGAATTTTCAAAAGTGCTGGCCACTATCCGCACGGACGCACCCATTGATTTCAAAGAGCCGGAAAAATCTTTCGCGGAGGCGTTTGAGGTGAAAAAAGCGGTAGAGCTGTTTACCGAACTCGGGTTCCGTTCTTTAGTACCTCGGGTACAGTCGCTGGTGAACGGGGAAAGTGGTGCCGGTGGCGAGCAGGAGAAAAGTAGTGCGCCGACAATCTACAACCTACAACCTCTTTCCTCCTCGCCCCTCGCTCTCTCGCCCGCCGCCTCGGCGCTTCTCGCCGAGGCGGCGGTGATGCTCTGGCTTACGCACTCCGACATCACGAATCCGACCGTGGAAGACGTGCTCAACAATACCAAAACTACAACGCTTGCCGAGGCGCACGAGAAATTGTCGGCGGAAATCAAAAAACAGGACCTCACGCGCGTTTTTGAGGAAATTGAAAAGCCGCTGATACCTGTCATCCATTCCATGAACGAGCACGGTGTTCTTATTGAAGACGGGTATCTGAAGAAGCTTTCAAAGGAATACCATAAGGAATTGGATGCGCTCGCGGAAGATATATACCGGATGGCGGGACAGACGTTCAACATCAATTCCCCGCGCCAGCTGGGGCAGGTGTTGTTCGAGAAAATGGGTTTGGCCCAAGGTGTGCGACAGAAGAAGACGACCACTGGCCAGCTTTCTACGCGCGAATCGGAGCTTGTGAAACTCAAAGGAGAGCATCCCATCATTGACCAAATTCTGACGCATAGAGAATTCCAGAAACTCCTTTCTACCTACATAGACGCTATCCCCACGCTCTTGGGGCCAGATAATCGCCTCCACACGACGTTCAATCAGACTGGAACGACGACGGGGCGCTTATCGTCCCAGAATCCGAATTTGCAGAACATCCCCATCAAAAGCGAGTGGGGGAGGAAGATCCGGCGCGCGTTTGTTGCGCCAGAAGGGCGCATGTTAGTTACCTTCGACTATTCGCAGATAGAACTGCGGCTCGCGGCCTTCCTTTCGGGAGATAAAAAATTAACGGCAATCTTTAAAGAAGGTCTGGATGTACACGCAGGTGTCGCCGCAGACGTGTTTGGTGTTCCGCAAAGCGAAGTAACGTATGAGATGCGGCGCCGCGCCAAAGTTATCAATTTTGGCATTCTCTACGGTATGGGGGTCAATGCGCTTCGTGAGCAGTTAGGATGCGACCGCGCCGAGGCGCAGGCGTTTTTCAATCGTTATTTCGAAACCTATTCTGACTTGGCCGATTATATGGCGAAAACAAAAGCATCTGCGCTTCGTTTGGGCTACACGACTTCGTATTTCGGCCGCCGCCGGTATTTCCCGGGCATTCGCTCCACGCTTCCGTATGTAAAAGCGGCTGCTGAGCGCATGGCTATCAATGCGCCCTTGCAGGGAACCCAGTCCGACATTATTAAAATCGCCATGCATCGCTTGCACGCGCTTTTTGAAAAAGAATACAAAGGGAAGGCGTCTTTAATTTTGCAGATTCATGACGAGCTGATGTTTGAAATAGACAAAAGCATTGTTGCCGAAGTGGGGCCTAAGATTCAGCACATTATGGAAAACGTATTGCCTGAAGATGAGATGCGCGGCATTCCGCTTCTTGTCGTCGGTGAGAAAGGCCAGAATTGGGGGGAGATGGTTAAATTAGTATAGAGTATCGAGTATAAAGTATAGAGCGAAGAAGAAAGAGTAAACTAAGAAAGCTAGTCCACTTCTTAATACAATGCAGATATGTCAGAAGGAATATTAACTCAATCGTCCGAAATTCCTGAAAGAAAACGTAAAGAAAAAAAACGTTCTCATTTGGTTGACGCGGGTGCTTTTGCTCTTGCATTGACTGCTTTTGATCACGGGCCTGCTCAAGCTCTTGAAATTACTCCCCAAACATCATGGAACAGTGCGATTACGGAGAATATACGGGAGAGCGTAAGACAAGATAAAAATGAAAGTCTATTTATTTATGTTCAACGGTCACAAACGTCAGGAGAGTGGTTGGGATTGACGTCGGGGACAAGGACCGAAAAAGGTGGATATGTTGCGCTGACTTTTGCTACTCAAACTCTCCTTGCTCAGCCACAATACAAGAATGCAGAAAATATTTGTATTGGCCACTCACATCCAAGTGAAATATTTCGCAACGTAACACCCAATAGTGATGCATACAAAAGACTTGCATCTCCACCAAGCTACGTACGTGGCGAGGCTGATGATGATTTTCAAACAACTAACGAAACGGGGAGTCAGTTTGAAAAAATCTTCCACATCCCCAAAGAGAAGTTTGTGTATTTTGTAGCGGATGCTCATGGTATTTGGTATTTTCGTTCCATGCAAGAGTCCGACTACAAAAATGCCGAGGAAAAGAAAAAAGCCACGGAGACGAGCCCCGAGACGGCAGCAAAAGTACTAGAAGCGCAGCGTTCCTTTATCACACGTAGCCTAGACCAGACTGTTGATTTAACGACAACGACCGAATATCAAAACCTCCAAACTGCATTTCGTACTATTGGCGGTATCACACGTTTTGTCCCATACGAAAAAGTTTCTGCGGAGCCAGCATGCGCTGGTGTTGATTACAAAGCAAAAGTAGTGAAGGCTGCTACAAAAGAAAAACCGACACAGGCAAATACAAAAATGACTGACGGGAAAACTTCCGTATCACTGGAACCTGATACCAAAGTGATAACTATGCGTCCTCCCGAATAAACAGAATTATCATTAAAAAATATGAGCAACGAAGAGAGAAGAAGACCTAGAGTGAGCTATGTCATTGGACCGGATGGTTCGCCCCTCACACTTGCGGATTTGCCTCCACCGAACACTAAGCGTTGGGTCATACGCCGAAAGGCAGAGGTTGTTGTCGCTGTGCGCGGAGGACTTTTGAGTTTTGAGGATGCCTGTCGTCAATATCGTTTAACTGCAGAAGAATTTCTCGCATGGCAACGAGCCATAGATCGTTTTGGCCTTCCAGGTTTGCGCGCTACACGGGTTCAACAATACCGTCACTAATTTTAGCTGGCAGCTTTTAAGTTTTAGCTTTTTAAAAACTAGCAGCTGTAAGCTAGTTCCATACTCTACATTCTTACCGGTTCGGAAGTAGCGAAGGCGAAATCGCGCCATGATATACTGCAGTAATGACAAAAGATAAGGTCATCAGACGCCAAGTTATCAGCATTCTTCGGGAAATTTTGAGCGATCCTGATGCGGGGCTTGAACTCACCGCATACGCCAAACGGCGACTCGCAAAGTCGCAGCGCTCCAAGGCAGCCGGGCGCGTGAAACCGCTTTTTGAAGTACTCCGCATGTATGGGCTCTGATTCATGTCGTCTTGGACGGTTGAACTGACTGGCGAGGCCACAGAGGACATCGCGGCGCTTGACGCCGCAACGCGTCGCCGCGTGCTCGCAAAGATCGCATGGTTTGCCGAACATGTTGATGACGTGACGCCGGTGCCGCTTGAAGGGGAATGGAGAGAGTTTTGTAAGCTCCGGGTCGGCGACTGGAGGATTGCCTACACGTTCTCGCAGAGCAAGCGCACCGTCACGGTACATACGGTTGGTCGCCGTGACAAAATCTACAAGCAGCGGCCACCGCACTGATAATGCTCTACATTCTTACCGGCTCGGACGTGGTGAAAGCAAAGGCGCGGGCTATGAAGCTCGCGGATAAAAGTGAGGTGGTGCGCTTCGGGGAAGGTGGGGAGGCATTCGCAAATGTTGGAAGTTATTTGTCCGCACGCGGATTATTTGCCCCGAAAGTATCGCTTATTTTGGACAGGCCGTTTGAAACGGAAGAGGGGGAAGCCCTTCTTGCAATGTTTAAAGATTTTGCCGAGGCGGATACGCTTGTGGTTCTCATTCAACCGGAATTGAATGCGGAAGCGAAGAAAAAAATCCCCAAGAACGCAGTTATAGAACGATATGATATATCATATCAGTCAGAAAAACCGGAGCAAAATGTTTTTGCGCTCACTGATGCGTTCGCGGCAGGGGACAGGAAAAAATCCTGGATCCTCTACCGGCAGATGATAGAAAACGGCGCAAGTGCGGAGGAAATTCACGGCGCTCTCTCGTGGCAGGCTCGTGCGATGGTGCTGGCTACAAAGACAAAAAGCGCGGAAGAAGCGGGCATGAAATCATATCCATATGGAAAAGCGAAAGCCGCCGCGGGGCGCCTTGGCCCCGCGGCGGCAGAAAATCTTTCCCGTGAACTTGTCTCTCTCTACCACCGCTCCCGAGCGGGGGAGGGACCCCTTGAGGACTTATTGGAGGTGTTTCTACTCAGAAAAACCTAAGGGTTCGATGCCTGTTTACATAGATGAAGCAAGAATGCTAGAAAGGCGTTTACGTAGTGCATCAACAAAAATCGGAGTCATGGCTCCCGTAGTCTTGTCTAAACGGTTAATCTCCAAATGAAGATGATTACCATGACCGGGACGCACGGCATTCGCGCCCGTATTACCAACTGTACCGAGCTCCTGACCTACATCAAGAACCGTGCCGGCACTGACCGCAACTTCGCGTAAATGGCAATACCGATAAAATTCTGAAGTATCGGGCACATATACGATAACAGTGTTTCCGCCTTCAAAAGAGCTCGTTGAAAATTGGTTATTCTTTTTCCATGTATCTTCGGAAAGCACCACAACGCCGCGACTCACTGCTTGTACAGAAGTACCTTCGCGGGTAAACAAATCTATGGCATCGGGATGATTTTCTCCTTTGCCAGGGCGCACGTCGAGATGATCAAAGGGAGGAACCATATGCGGAGAAGGCGTTTGAAAAGAAAGCCAGGTTTTATCCAAAAGAGCGCTCGTATAGTGTTGCCGGAGCTCTGGAGTTATGAGCGGTGCAATGGCGCGTATGATTTCCTGTCCGGGATTTTTAGCACCTTGTGCCATTAGTTTTTTGAGAAAAGCATCCGAGTAATAGAGCGCCCCGATAAGATACGGACTTTCACACATCTCAAATGCATTACCGCTCTGTATCAAACGTTTTGCACGGGCAATCTCAAACTGTATACGCTCTCGCTCTCCTTCCGGCGGTTTTTCTTCAGCGATTTCTGAATCTTGTTTCGCAGAAGCACTTTCTTCACCAGTTTTGGGGTTTTGTTTCACTGGGGCGATCTCTTTTGGTTTTACACCGGGCACTTTCGACGGAGCAACATCTCTTGATTGCAGTGTTGGTTCTGGCTCTGAAAGAAGTTTTTTCAAGCCCATAAATGTAGAGCCTGTCACGCCCAAAGCGGCGGCCTCCTTGAGAAACGCGCGGCGGGTTAGCCCTGCCTTTTTCTTTTTTTGCTCGGTATCCTTTCGTGTTATGCCTACATTACTAGGCACTTCAGCAAAAGGCGAGAATTTGTCTCCCATAGAAGTTTTTAAATAGACCTACATTCACTGTTGATTTTTCTGGAACTCCTTAAAACGCCTCACTTCTTCGGCCACTGCGTTTTTTGCTATTTCCTCATAACGGGGGACTTCACGCGCGATAAATTGCTGGAGCGCCGCCCCGTCTTTTCCGTTCATTAATTTTGAAAATTCTTCCCGCTTTGCAGGAGCCAGTGTTTCAAGAACGGCCAGCAAAGAAGCTTGCAAGGCCACTTCTCCGAAATCCGCAATGACTTTTTTCTGCTCTGCCGATGGCAAGTTCCCGATGTCCAACTCCCGCGCCAAGGCGGCTTGCAGGTCGTTTTGAGTGGTTTTCACAGTATTCATCATAGCATTTTAGGCATTGATAGCACGTTGTTACGTAAGGATAATCTTTTTAAGGAGCGCCGCGCTTTCCACGCGAGCGAGCGGTTGACCATTGGCACCAAGCACCTGGTCGATGATGCGTGCACCCCCGAAGATATTGGGCTCTATTTTGCCGACTCGCGGGGTGAAGGTACCGTTTGCATCTATGCCGGAGTTGTCAAAAAAGACAGGAATGCCTTTGGCGGAAGCGAGATTTTGTGCGTAGACGAAGCTTTCTCCCGGTGTTGACGCGTGCACATAGTACCCGTCAGCCATCTTGAACAGAGTTGCTTCGTGGGGGAGTGCGCTCGCGCCCGGGCTCCACGCGGTATCAAACGAACCGCCGGAAGCGCGGTCAACTGCGCCCGATGGAATTTCTTGTTCTCCACCGTCGATTGGAGCGGATGTGTTTGGCGCCGCATCATGCACCCCGGTCACGTTGCCCTCTGCATCAATATCAACACGCACATCACCGGCTTCCGGATGTTCCAAATGCCATTGATTCAAATGTGCGGTAATGGTTTCGGCCGAGACGTGCGGCGCTTCCGGCGCGGCGCCTGTCGCAGCTTCAGGCACTGCGGCATCGTGCTCTGGTATTTCGAGCGCATGGGCAGAGACCGGAGGCGCCGCATCAAATCGGAAATGGCCGTCCGCAGTGATGCCAAGCGTTGAATGCAACGGAACGATTTTTCCGTATGTCTCGGTCATCTGCGAGCCGAGCGCGTGAATATTGCCGTTCAGGATTGCCTGAATGTCGGCGGGTGCCTTGGTGATGTCGCCGCCATACTGTGCGAGTATTTCCGCTTTGTGCGGCAACATCTCGTGTCGTAGACGCGTCAGCATATCCTCATACCCGCGGCCCGTCCGTACTTCAACGGTCTTTGCGAGTTCGCGGTAATCAAACGCAGATACTTCTGATGAAACAGCGGCAGCTACGTCTGATGTAGATCCAACTACATCCTCCCCGCCAGCAGTTTCTGGGTAAAAGTCACGTTCACGAATTTCCGGTGATGCAGGAGAAGTTGGGGCTGGTTCAACAGGTTGCATGCCAGCAGTTTCTGGGTAGTAGTCCGACTCAGGTATCGTTGAAGCATCAGGAGTTGCCGCCGCTGGTTCAACTGGTTGCATGCCAGCAGTTTCTGGGTAGTAGTCCGACTCAGGTATCTCTGCTGAAACAGTAGACGGCAGTTCTCCAACAAAAGGTATTTTAGGAGACCACCGCGGGGGAGTCTTGGCAGTTTGCAGTTCCCCAACAAGAGGTATTTTGGGAGACCACTGCTTGCCGGCGGTGTAGCCCAACATTTTTCCAAGCCACTTGCCTGTAACTTCCATGCCCTCGTGCATGGCTACCCCCGGAATGCCGAGAAATGTGGCTCCGGCGATAGCGCTTGCTGTAGCGTATTTGAGCGCGGCACCTTTGGTCGTGCGTTCCCTGTCGGGTTTTTCCCGTGATTGACGAATGTGCTCGACGGCCGCTTCAGTTCCAACCCACGCTCCTGCCGACGCCGCGATCTTTCGTGCAAGTGCGAGTCCTCCAACGCCAGCGCCTACTGCAGCGCTTCCGGTTGCGAACGCGAAACCTCCTCCTCCAAGCAACACCACCGAGACATACATTTTATAGCGGAAGGGAAGTTGATTGTACGCCTCGATTAATTTGTACGCGCCGCTCCCTGCGTGCATACCCGCCATCTTGAGCCGTTCCTTGATGTCAGCGTCTCTTTTGAAAAGATACTCTTTGGCAGTCTTGAATTCTTCAGATACCTCGGCCAGAGTTTCTTTTAGCTTTTCTTTTTTCTTTTCGTAGCGGATTTTTCTTTTTTGTTTGCTTAAGAAAAAGAGAATACCGCTCGCATCAATCGGTTTTTCAGTTGTTTCCGCTTCTTCTGCATGCCCCTCTTTATTGGCAGGGAATTCTACGCCTTCCAATTCTTTCAGTTCACCATCGATTGTTTTACGACGCCCGGAAAAATAGTTTTTTACCCTAGCTACCAGCCTCTCGCGCATGCCGGGACGAATTTCATCCTCGGGGCCCAATTCCAAGAAGTCTTCTATTTTTGGTCCTTCTACCATAATGTTTGTTTCTTCAGGAATTATGTCACACAAAAGAAGCGTGTGAGTATGGCCATTTTATCATATGTTTTAGAAATGTCAACTGCACCGTAAGGATGGCAAAAACCTCACCGTAGAGCCACGCGGCAGACAGATTGAGTTTCCTAGTCCGGAGGTGTTTTTGTTGAGAAAATAATTCGAGATTCTAGCGTTTTTCAATTGGAATGCTTATAGTTCCATCTTCTTTTATTTTTCTCACCATTGCGCGTCCACGTCTTAGACTTTCGACAGCAGCAGGATTAGGAGTTTCATCTCGGATTTGTGCATAAAAACGCTGGGCATCTGTTCCGGTAAGTTCTACTCTACTGAACGGACTTGATTCTATTGCCATGTAAAGACAGTATACCTGATTTCACATTCAAAAGCATACTAGGTAAAACGAAAAAGCACTTGTCGTCAAGCTAAAAACCTGAAGCAGTTCAAGTTTCTTTAACGCTTGTGCGCCCACCTGGATTTGAACCAGGGACCTTGTCCTTAAAAGGGACCTGCTCTACCAACTGAGCTATGGGCGCAGTAAAGGGATTATGAACCAAACTGACTGATTTTTCCAGTTTTTTGAGCTACAATGAACGTCTATGGGCAATGTCTATGGACTAGAAACAGCTAATCGGAAAAGAAAAATCTCTTCGTCAATTCATCTAAAACCGTCTGTGGCTGGAATTATGGAAGCTCGGATACGCGTTGAGGAATCTGCATTCGGTACGGCTTTTGGGTCTTCTCCTGGACCTAGAACGGCAGATCAAACGCAAAGCCCCCCGCGCCGGTCACCAGAAGCGAAAGACAAATGATTGCAAGGAGAAAGTAGGCAACGCGCCCATGGGGGAGAATAGTCGGGTAGCGTTTTGCGAAGAGCCAGCATTTTACTCCCGCCACGAAACCAAGTATCGCGACGACTTGGACCCAGAGACCAATTAAAAGAAAAAGTGCGATGAGAGAAATGGCGGCGACTTTCACCCGCACAAGGGTCATACTAGGCGTGCCAATTATCGGGAA